>JBECKV010000185.1:0-8555 GCA_040235495.1 Porticoccaceae bacterium | reverse complement strand
ATAACCGCCAGCGCCGTCGCCATCTTCCGTGGATGCAGCCGGGACACGGGTCGGCGCGGGACTCGTCGATCTGCCGGGCTCAACGGCCGGTCTTGTCGCGGGCGCCCGCGCGCTGGCCGCAAGCCGCGGACTCACCTTATCGGCGAAAACCGGGAGATCCAGCAAAACGGTATAATTTCTCAGGATGCGCCCGGCGGGCCACCGCAGTTCGACCAGGAAGTCGAGATAGGGCTCACGCACCGATTGGGCAGAGGTGATTTTGATGGCCGGTTTGCCGGGATTGCTCGGATCGACGCTGAACTGGAGATCCAGCAGGAATGCGTCCCGCGCCGTGCCCACCCGCGCGAAGTCTTCCGCCGATGCCAGTTTTACCCGGATCTGATCCAGGTCCAGATCGCCGAGATTTACGATCTCCACACGAGCTTCAAAGGGCTCATTGAGCGAAGAAATTGTCTTCAGATCACCCAGCCCCACGGCCAAACCGGAGACTGAATAAATCAAGATCCCTAAACCACACACCAATCGTGTCATATAAGACATTCTCATTCCCACCCCTATAATCCCGGAACCCCTCACCCTGAAGAGACCTCGCCCGGCGATGGGGGAATCATCAGATCCCATCCCGTCACCATCCCTGAACCACGGTTCGCGGCGCCACAAGTCCTCAGCGCATCCACGACTAGCCCCGTCAACACTTATGCATCTTTAAAGATAAGCGACGTAAGTATTTATTAGCTGGAATATTTTATCAAGCCGTTGGCCACCCAAAGAGCATTGGAAATGGTGCTATTTTTCACGGCATCCGACACAGTCCACAAATCTATTCCGTTCTCGATGGCAAGGCTGGCCCGAATCCTGCCGACCGAACACCTGAATTCCGGACCCTTTTCAATCATCGCCAGCGACGTGGAATACGCTCGAACCGGGTCGGCAAGCTCCAAACCCTCGACATCGCGGAGGATGGCGACGATCTCCTCTACCGCCGTGGGATAGCGCATCTCAAGGCTGATCGCCTGGCAAGAACCGTAAAAAACCGGCACCTGCACGCAGGTAACGCCCAGGGGAATAATCTCACCACGCATCAGTTTGCGCAGTTCGGCAAGCAGATCCCGTTCCGCGCGCGAATGACCATCCCGGTCGAGCACTCCCACTTCGGGGATAATATTGAAAGCGATTTGCTCGGGGAACAGCTCCGGTTCGACCGGCAGACCATTGAGCAAACTGGAGGTCTGACGCGCCAGTTCCCTGGCTCCCGCCTGGCCCGCGCTGCTCACGGACTGATAACTGGCGACATGAACACGGCTGATTTCCATCACTCGATGGATCGGCTGCACGACCAGGCTCAAATCCGTGGCCAGGGCATCGGGGAGCGCCACCAGCCGATGATCGGCCTCGGTGAGTTCATCGCTATTGACCCCAGCCACCACTAGCGGCACGTCCGGCTCGGCGCGAAACCGCGTTGAAAAATCGATCACTCGGCAGCCCTGATCCAGGACCGCCTGGGCATATTCGGCCGCGACCGCGGCAGGGGCGGCAAGGAACACCAGTTGAACGCGGGCGAAATCGAAGCCATCAAGATTTTCGAGCAAGAGTGGCCGCTGCCGAAATATTCGGGTTTCGCCATCGGACCGGGCGCTGGCCAGCAAATACAACTCGCCGACTTCAAAACCCAGGTCAAGAGGGGGATTTTCGAGGGCTTCGATCAGCGCTCCGCCAATCGCTCCCGAGGCTCCGACGATGGCGATATCGACGGTATTCAATCGCGCTCCAGCAACATGTTCATTATCCGGCGCAATGGCTCGGCGGCTCCCCAGAGTAACTGGTCACCGACGGTAAACGCGGACAGGTAGTTCGGTCCCAGATTCATTTTGCGCAGACGGCCGATGGCAATTTTCAGGCTGCCGCTGACCGCCGCGGGGGTCAGCCGGGCCAGACTGTCCTCTCTATGATTGGGAACCACCTCAACCCAGTCATTGGCCGCGGCGATGACAGCCTCCAGCTCATCCAGGGGCACATCGCGAGTGAGCTTGATGGTCAAGCCCTGGCTGTGGCTGCGCATGGCGCCAACGCGCACGCAAATACCATCGACGGGAATGGGATTGTGCTCCCGCCCGAGAATCTTGTTCGCTTCGGCCTGCCCCTTCCACTCTTCCCGGCTCTGACCATTGTCCAACTCGGTATCGATCCAGGGCAACAGGTTGCCGGCCAGCGGATAGGCGAAATGCTCCCTGGGAAAGGTGTCCGAGTTCATGGCCGAGGTCACCTGGCGATCGATTTCCAGAATCGCTGAACCCGGATCGCTCAGGTCGCGGGCCGCGGCACCGTGCAACGCTCCCATTTGCAGCAGCAGCTCTCGCATGTTCTGGGCACCGGCGCCGGAGGCGGCCTGATAGGTCATGGCACTCACCCATTCCACCAATCCGGCCTTGAGCAAACCACCGACGGCCATCAGCATCAGGCTGACGGTGCAGTTGCCCCCGATAAAGTTCCTGACGCCGCTGGCCAGCCCTTGCTCAATCACCGCGCGATTGACGGGATCAAGCACGATCAGGGCGTCATCGGCCATGCGCAGGGCGGAGGCGGCATCCACCCAGGCACCCCGCCAGCCCGCGCTCCTGAGTTCGGGAGCGACCCTTTTGGTGTAGTCACCGCCCTGACAGGTGACGATGATATCGAGACCGGCCAATGCCTCGAGGTCGTAGGCATCGACGAGCGGACGGGGCTCGCCGCCCACTGCCGGGCCCCTGTCTCCGACCTGGGAGGTGGTGAAAAATAAGGGCTCGATACCGGAAAAATCATCCTCCTCAAGCATGCGATTCATTAACACGGAACCCACCATTCCGCGCCAGCCGACAAACCCTACTCTCTTCATATTCAAGCCACTAATCTATTACTATCATAAGGTTAAATGATTATCTTAATGCTAAAACTACAGCATCTCCCATGGCCGCCGTAGCGACACTGGCGGCGCCCTGGGTGGCGATATCGGCGGTTCGCAGACCCTGGTCCAGCACCACGCCGACCGCCTGCTCGATGGCGTCCGCCGCTGCGCTCTGGCCGAGGGAATAGCGCAGCAGCATGGCCGCCGAAAGAATGGTCGCCAGGGGGTTAGCCACACCCTTACCGGCGATATCGGGGGCAGAGCCATGACAGGGTTCATACAGGCCCTTGCCGTCCTGGTCCAGCGAGGCGGAAGGGAGCATGCCTATGGATCCGGTCAGCATGGACGCCTGATCGGAGAGAATATCGCCAAACATGTTGCCGGTAACAATCACGTCGAACTGCTTGGGCGCGCGCACCAGCTGCATGGCCGCATTATCCACGTACATGTGGCTCAGCTCGATATCGGGATACTCCTTGCCCAACTCAGTCATGACCTCGCGCCAGAGCATGGTTACCTCAAGCACATTAGCCTTGTCCACCGAGCACACCCGACCGTTGCGTTTGCGCGCCGAATCAAAGGCCAGGCGACCGATACGTCTGATTTCCGCTTCGGTATAGACATAGGTGTTGTAGCCCCGGCGCTCACCGGCTTCATCGATGTCAATGCCGCGCGGCTCGCCAAAGTAAATCCCGCCGGTCAATTCCCGTACGATCAGAATGTCCAGCCCGGCCACCACTTCCGGTTTCAGCGACGAGGCATTGGCCAGTTGGGGATAGAGCACCGCCGGACGCAGATTACCAAACAGCCCCAGCTGTGAACGAATCGCCAGCAGACCTCGTTCCGGCCGTATCGCCCGATCCAGCGTATCCCATTGGGGTCCGCCCACGGCGCCCAGCAAAATCGCATCCGCGGCTCGCGCCTTTGCCAGAGTGGCCGCGGGAAATGGCTCTCCGGTAGCGTCGATGGCACAACCGCCGATCAGAGCCTCGTCGAAATCGAGACCCAGCCGAAACCTGTCATTGACCACATCGAGTACTTTCCGCGCTTCGGCGACGATTTCCGGCCCGATGCCATCGCCTGGCAAAATTAGAATGTGTTTGGTCGCTTTGGCGGACAACTTCATGCTCCTGTCTGATGGCGGCTGTTTCGCGGACGCTCGATTCAAAAGCGCACGATTTCATGGCCTTTAGGTTTAGTCTAAGTTAAAACCTGTTATTGCAAATGCGGTTGATTCAAGGGCGTAAACAACCAGGGGCAGCTTGCCCGCCACTTATTTTCAAATTGCCGGATCGCTTGCGCATGCTGCAAAGACAAGCCGATCTCATCCAGACCTTCGACCAGACACTTCTTCCGGAAGGGATCGATGTCGAAGGAGATCACGTCGCCACCGGGTTTGGTAATGCTCTGTTCGATCAGATCCACAGTCAGGGTGTAACCTTCCTGGGCAGCCATCTCTTCGAATAGATTTGAAACAATATCTTTATTTAAAACAATAGGTAATATTCCATTCTTAAAACAATTATTAAAAAATATATCGGCATAGCTTGGGGCGATAACAACACGGAAGCCGTAATCGTCGAGCGCCCAGGGTGCATGTTCGCGGCTGGAGCCACAACCGAAATTCTCCCGCGCCAGCAGAATGGAGGCGCCCCGGTAACGAGGCCAGTTAAGGGGAAAATCCATGTTCAGAGGCCGCATACTGGCGTCCTGATCGGGCAGACCTTCATCCAGATAACGCAGCTCGTCAAACAGATTCTGACCAAAGCCACTGCGCTTGATGGATTTCAAAAACTGCTTGGGAATGATCATGTCGGTATCGACATTGGCGCGATCCATGGGCGCCACCAGGCCCTGGTGAACGGTAAATTTCTTCATGGCCCGACCTCCCCCATCAATTGACGCACATCGACAAAATGCCCGCTTACCGCCGCCGCGGCCGCCATCGCCGGACTCACCAGATGCGTGCGCCCGCCATTACCCTGGCGTCCCTCAAAATTCCGGTTCGAGGTGGAAGCACAGTGCTCGCCCGGTCCGAGTTTGTCGGCATTCATGGCCAGACACATGGAACAACCCGGCTCACGCCAGTCCATGCCCGCCGCGATAAATATCCTGTCCAGGCCTTCGGCCTCGGCCTGCTTTTTTACCGCCTGGGAACCGGGCACTATCAGCACCTGCTTTACGGTCGCCGCCACCTTGCGGCCCCGGACCACCTCGGCGGCCGCTCGCAGGTCTTCTATACGGGAGTTTGTACACGAGCCGATAAACACCCGATCGACAGCGATATCGACCAGGCGCTGATTCGGGCGCAAACCCATGTAGGTCAGTGCCCGTCGGACCCCTTCCCGCTTACAGGCATCAGCGATGAGTTCAGGGTCCGGCACCCTGCCACCCACCGGTAAAACCATCTCTGGCGAGGTCCCCCAGCTCACCTGGGGTTCGATGTCGGCGCCTTCCAACTCGACCACATGATCGAATACCGCATCGGCATCACTATGCAGGGTCCGCCAGTGGGCTTCCGCCGCCGCCCAGTGCTCCGGGCCAGGGGCGTAGGGTCGACCCCGGACGTATTCGATGGTTTTATCATCGACCGCCACCATGCCGACGCGCGCTCCGGCCTCGATGGCCATGTTGCATACGGTCATGCGCCCTTCGAGGCTCATCTCCCGGACTACCTGGCCGCCGAACTCAATGGCGCAGCCGGTGGCCCCGGCAGTGCCGATTTTACCGATAATGGCCAGCACCACGTCCTTGGCCGTGACGCCCGGACCCAGCTTGCCGGTGACCCGGATCAGCATGTTTTTCATTTTTTGGCTGACCAGGCACTGGGTCGCGAGCACGTGCTCCACCTCGGAAGTGCCGATGCCATGGGCCAGCGCGCCGAGGGCGCCGTGGGTGGCGGTGTGGGAGTCTCCGCAGACGACGGTCATGCCCGGCAGGGTCGCGCCCTGCTCCGGGCCGATGACATGGACAATACCCTGGCCGGGATCGTTTATCTTGTGCTCGACGATGCCGTATTCGGCGCAGTTGTCATCCAGGGTCTGCACCTGGATGCGCGAAACCGGGTCGGCGATGGCGGGCACGCCGCCAGCCCGCTCGCTGGTTTCGGTAGAGATATTATGATCGGGCGTGGCCAGATTGGCGTCGACCCGCCAGGGCCTGCGACCAGCCATGCGCAGCCCCTCGAAGGCCTGGGGCGAGGTCACCTCGTGCAGCAGATGGCGGTCGATATAGAGCAGGGCCGAGCCATCATCCATCTGCTTGACCAGATGAGAATCCCAAAGTTTGTCATAAAGCGTTTTCGCGGCCACATCGCACCTCCGATATCATTGCCCGCCCCATGGCTGACCCACACGGGCCGCTTGCCGGAAAATAAGTCTAGTCCCCGCACTTGCATAAAACAAATTTATAATTTTTATAAATCGAATTCCAAGTTAGAATGCGGAGCCACTCGCGACTCAAACTGACAGCACCGCCGCGGGCCCTGACAGACTGATGGAAACTCAATTACTGGAAGCGTTTGTCGCCGTCGTCGAAGCCGGCTCGTTCTCCGAGGCCGCGGCAAGAATTCACCTGACTCAGCCAGCAGTCAGCAAGCGTATCGCCGTGCTGGAAGAGCAGCTCGGCTGCCGGCTGTTTGATCGCATCGGCCGCCAGATCAATCTGACTGAAGCCGGCACCGCCCTGTTGCCACGGGCGCAAAACCTGCTTCAGGCACTTATCGATGCCCGCCAGCACATCCGCGACCTGTCGGGCAGTATCTCCGGACAGCTGCGTTTGGCGATCAGCCATCATATCGGCCTGCACCGCCTGCCACCGGTGCTCAAAGCCTTCACCGCGCGACACACCGGCGTCGCCCTCTCCATCGATTTCATGGATTCGGAGCTTGCCTACGAAGCCATCCGCCAGGGTCGCTTCGAACTGGCGGTCGTGACCCTGGCGCCTGACGAGCATGCCAAGATCATTGCCACTCCTATCTGGCGCGACCCGCTATGCCTGGTCACCTCACCGGACCACGCGCTGGCCGGCGCGGGCAAAATCACTCTGACAAAACTCTGTCGGCATCCCGCTGTGTTGCCCGGCATGAACACCTACACTGGCCGTATGATTAAGCGTATCTTCGATGAGCACGCTAAAAGCTTCGCCGCCACCATGGCCACCAATTACCTGGAAACCATCAAGATGATGGTTTCCGTGGGCCTCGGCTGGAGCCTGTTACCCAGCACCATGCTCGATGCTTCCCTGGCGGAATTGAACTGCCCGGCCATTGAACTGGAGCGCCAACTCGGGCTGATTCATCACCGCGACAAGTCCCTGTCCAATGCCGCCACCGCCTTCATCAGCATGCTTCACGAACATGGCGATTAAACGCAACCCTGGTTAGCGGCGGGAATCTGAACGGCATGAATAAAAACGGCGCAAAGGGTACGCATCAGCCGCAAGACCGGGCGTTACGAGCCCTGGACATGGCCCGTATTGACTGGCAAGCGGCTTATCCCCGTTCGAGCCTGTTCGATGATATTTACTTCGCCCGCCAAAGCGGCCTCGAAGAAAGCCATCATGTGTTTATCGACGCCAATCAGCTGGGTCCGCGCTGGTCGGCACTGCCGGACAACAGCACGTTTACCATTATCGAAACAGGCTTTGGCACCGGCCTGAATTTTCTCGCCACGACCCGGCTCTGGGGGGAACGCGGACCCATGGACGGCCGCTTGCAGTACCTGGCCATCGAAAAATATCCCCTCTCCACGGCGGACCTGATCCGGGCCCTCGAACCCTGGCATCAATTCAGCGACATCGCCAAGCAGTTGATCGACAATTATCCGCCGCCCCTGCCGGGGTTTCACCGCCTCGCCTTCGAGCGACTGACGCCAAAAAGACCCGTTACCCTCACCCTGATTTTCGCTGATGCCGGCGAAGCGCTGGCGCAACTGCAAAGGACAAATCACCCGGCGTTCACGCAGCAGCGATTTTTTACCACCGATGCCTGGTTTCTCGACGGCTTTGCACCGGCCAAAAATCCGGATCTGTGGACCCCGGAAATTTTTCAGGCGGTGGCCCGGTTGAGCCACCCAGGCACCACCCTGAGCACGTTTACCGCCAGCGGCCGAGTGCGTCGCGGTCTGCTCGCCGTCGGTTTTGAAATGCGCAGAGTTCCCGGCTTTGGCAGCAAGCGGGAGATGCTGGTCGGGTCTTACGGACCAGCCAACATAAGCCCAGGTAAAACCCGGGCGAACCCCGAAAACATCGAGCCATACCGTGGTAAATCGCGGCCTGACTTGCCCTGGCATATCGATCCGACATCCAAAATCAAAGCGCGGGCCACCCGCTCCCCGGGGCAGGAAAAGCGCATCACCATCATCGGCGCCGGGATTGCCGGTTGCGCCACCGCCAGAGCACTGGCTGACAGGGGCTTACCGGTAACTATTCACGACCGCCACGGCCAGCCCGGCGCCGAGGCTTCGGGCAACGGCCAGGGTATTATCTATCCGCGACTGTCCACCGAGGCCTCTTCCCTGAGCCGCGTCAACCTCGCCGGACTTATGTTCGCCAGCCGCTATTACCAATCGTTCTGGAAAAATAACGCCGGCAACCCTGGCCGGCCTTCCGGCATCCTGCTGCTGCCGGAAAAGCCCGCGGACGCGGCCGTCTTCAAACGCATCGGCGAAAACTT
>JBECKV010000183.1:0-26419 GCA_040235495.1 Porticoccaceae bacterium | reverse complement strand
GCTTCCTCACTGACGCTGATGTCCAGATTGATGTCGGCGGCCAGTGCCAACGTCGAGTCGGGGACGCCGCTCATGCTGATCAGTGGGATGCCCAACCGCTTGATCAGAGGCAGCAAGGTGATGATCTCGCTGGTGTTCCCTGAGTTGGAGATGGCGATAACCACGTCGGTATTGGTAATCATGCCGAGATCGCCGTGGCTGGCTTCGCCGGGATGAACAAAAAACGCCGGTGTTCCAGTGCTCGCCAGGGTGGAGGCGATCTTGTTGCCAATATGGCCGGACTTGCCCATCCCGGTAACGATGACTCTGCCCCTGCAGTCGAGAATCAGCTTGCAGGCATTGACAAAGCCCTGGTCAATACGATTGTTGAGCTGGGTGATGGCATTGGCTTCCAGGCTGATCGTGCGCAGGGCTGCCAGGGTAAAATTGTGTTCGGACATTCGGGTTGCTGCTTATCGTCTACGATTAACCGGTTTTAAGCCTCGAAGTGAATTGCATGGGTACCTCACGCTCAGCCAATTGGCCTGATAGGGACAAGCATCACAAAGTAAGCGATGTAGATGGATAAGAGCAAGATCCCGAAGGAACGGGTTAAATAAACCACTCCCTTAACGTTGCGCCAGTGTTTATACGAGATGGTCGCCACCAGGATCAGCGTCAGCAGCGATAGCGCGACGAAATCCCGGAAAAATACGGCGGTGTCCAGCGCCAGGGGTTGAATGACACCCGCCGCGGGCAGGACCACCAGCAGGTTGAACATGTTCGAGCCAAAAACATTACCGATGGCGATGTCATGGTGGCCGCGCAGGGTTCCGGCTATGGATGCCGCCAGTTCCGGCAGACTGGTGCCGATGGCGACGATAGTAAGGCCTATCAGCAGTTCGCTCATGCCCAACTCCAGGGCGGTGACCTTGGCTCCCCAGACCAGGATGTGTGATGCGACCAGCATCGTCGCCAGTCCGGCGAGAAAGCCAAACACGGCCTTGCGCAGCGGAATATCCTCTATTTCCTCGACAAATTCCTGCTCTTCCCGGTCCGGATGCTGTTTCTTATATTTGATCGTGGCCCATAGTAAAACAGGGGTCAGCAGCAGCATCACAATGCTTTCGATACGCCCGAGATAGGCATCGTAAAGTACCAGGGCGGTCAGCGCTGTCACCACGATGAGCACGGGCCCTTCCTGGTAGGTCAGGTGGCGTTGCGCTGGCAGGGGGTTGACCAACGCGGTGAGTCCCAGCACCAGGCCGATGTTGGCGAGGTTCGAGCCAAGGGCATTGCCCACCGCCAGCTGACCGACGTCCTGCACGGCGGAGTTAATCGAAACGATGATTTCGGGCGCTGAAGTACCGAAGGCGACGATCGTCAAGCCGATGACAATGGGGGAAACAGCAAGGCTTTTCGCGCCCCTGGCGGATGCGCTTACGAACACGTCGGCACCCCAGATAAGCGCGGCAAGCCCAACGACCATGGCCCCGAAGGCCATCAATAACTCATTCATCGCCGAGTAGCTACTCCTTATCCGAAGCCGCCATGAGCCGGTGGCCCACACCGTGTGGAACAGCCGAGGCGGAAAGCGGTTCAATTCACAAGAAACGGGCCGAAATGGTATAGTGCGCGCGGACAAAAGTCAGCCGTCACGGCCGAATTGCCCGGGCAAAGAACGCTGGGAATACCGGGCGGTGTGCTGCCGAGGTCGAATTTTTGGTGGCGCTGATTGCTGGAGCGGGCCCGCTTATCCGCGGGACGCGCGGGACGGTTGGGGTGATTGACCGCTGGGAACCCTCGGTCGCTGGCGTCGCCGGTCCCGGAACCTCAAGTACGAAGGGGTAGTTAGATGATATCGATGATAGTTCGGGGGGGGGTGCCCATCGCGCTGGCTCTGTGGGCAGCGGTGATGCTCGGAGGGGGTAACGTTGCCTGGGCCGGCGCGGACGCACCCACGATCGGTGTGGCGCAGCCTGGGGAGAGCGTGGCGCCTGCCATCGATTCCCCCTACCTGCTGGTGGAGGATATCACCACAAAAATACTGAGCAGGATTGAAGCCCATAGGGCGCTGATTGAAGCCAGTTCAAGCGCGGCGGACAAAGAAGCGTTGATGAATACCTTCTTCGCCGATGTGGAGGCTATCATGGCCTCCGCGGTTGATTTTGACTGGATTGCCCATAATGTCATGGGCCCCTACGGTAAGCAGGCTACCCAGGCCCAGCGGGAATTGTTCGCGCGGACCTTTCGTGACGGCCTGGTTGAGACCTATGGTCGCGGGCTTTTGAGCTATCGGGATCAGGAGGTCGTCGTTCTGCCAGGCGGTGATTACACGGGTAAACGCAAGATCTCGGTGCAACAGGTCATCCGTAGCGCCGATGGTACCTACCCCCTTGAATATTCAATGGGACTCAGCAAATCGGGGCAGTGGAAGGTCATCAATGTGATCATTAACGGCGTCAATCTGGGGAAAACGTTTCGCAACCAGTTTGTGCAGGCGGCACAAAAGAATGGCGGAGATATCGATGCCGTGATAGCCGACTGGGATTCAACCAGCACGGGTTGAACGTTTCCAGCCCTATCCCCAACCCTATTGGTACTGGCCCTTTAGTAGTAATTGAATAGTAGTAATTGAAAATGGATGTGAATGAAATCCAGCAAATTTTGGCCGATTCCCTGACCGGCTGCGATGTCAGGGTCGAGGGCGAGGGCAATCATTTGAGCATTGTTGCCATCGGCGAGGTGTTCGCTGGCAAACGTTCGCTGCAGCGACAGCAGCAGGTCTATGCGGTGCTCAAGGAGTACATCGCCGAAGGTGTGATCCATGCCGTCAATATGAAGCTTTATACGCCAGAAGAGTGGCGGGCCGGCTGACCTTGGTTTGGGTGACACGGCACTGGCAGGTAATCGTCCCGGCTTGAGCAGTAAGCCAGGTCGGGTGCGCCGGCCGGTTGGGTTCCATCGCGCTGATATATCGATGATACGACCACTGAGCGTCCCAGCTACAGCGGTAATTTCCGGAAAGGTTTTCTAATGGATAAATTGCTTATCTCCGGTGGTGTGCCGCTCCGAGGTGAAATCCGCATATCGGGTGCGAAGAACTCAGCATTGCCGATCCTTGCGGCGGCTCTGCTGGTCGATGAGCCGATGACGATATCGAACCTTCCCCACCTCCACGACATTACCACCATGATCGAATTGCTCGGGTGCATGGGTGTCACGGTAGTCGTGGATGAAAAAATGCGGGTGGAGGTCGATGCGAGCAGTATTACCCGTTTGAACGCCCCTTACGACCTCGTCAAAACCATGCGTGCTTCGATTCTCGTGCTCGGTCCCCTGCTGGGTCATTTTGGCGAGGCTCGGGTGTCGTTCCCCGGCGGTTGCGCGATTGGTAGCCGGCCTGTGGACATGCACTTGCGCGGCATGGAAAAAATGGGTGCGCAAATCACCATCGAAGGTGGTTACATCAATGCCAGCGCGCCCAACGGCTTGAGCGGCGCCCACATTCTGATGGATATGGTCACCGTCGGCGGCACTGAAAACCTGATGATGGCCGCCTGTCTGGCGCGGGGTCGAACCATTATCGAAAATGCCGCGCGCGAACCCGAAGTCGTGGACCTGGCGGCCTGTCTGAATACATTGGGGGCGGACATTAGCGGCGCGGGGACCGATACCATTACCATCAATGGCGTTGATCGTCTGCACGGTGGTGAATTCAAAATCATGCCGGACCGAATTGAAACCGGTACCTACCTGGCTGCATGCGCGGCCACCCGCGGCCATATTAAATTGAAGAATACCAACCCTCATTATCTCGAGTCGGTGTTACTCAAACTGGAGGAAACCGGCGCCGAAATCAGGACCGGCGAGGATTGGATCGAGATGAATACCGGGGGTCGCCGACCAGTCGCGGTGCAGTTGCGCACGGCGCCCTATCCGGCGTTCCCGACCGACATGCAGGCTCAGTTGACGGCTGTAAACGCAGTCGCCGAGGGGGTTGGGCAAATCACCGAGACGATCTTCGAAAATCGGCTCATGCAGACCCATGAGCTGGTGCGAATGGGCGCAAAAATCCATATCGCGGGTAATGTCGCAACCGTGACCGGGGTCGAAAAATTGACCGGCGCTCCAGTCATGGCCTCGGACTTACGTGCCTCGGCAAGTCTGGTGATTGCCGGCCTTGTCGCCGAGGGCGAGACCGTCGTCGACCGGATTTACCACATCGATCGCGGGTATGAATGTATCGAGGAAAAATTACAGCAGTTGGGCGCCAATATCCGCCGGATACCCAGCTAGGGATGCCGCCATGATTACGATCGCCCTGACCAAGGGCCGCATTCTGAAAGAAACCTTGCCGCTGCTGGCTCGCGCCGGCATCCTGCCGGACGAGGACCCCGCGAGCAGCCGCAAATTGATGTTTTCAACCAATCGTGGCGATATCCGATTATTGGTGTTGCGGGGCGTGGATGTTCCTACCTATGTGGAGTTTGGCGCCGCGGATATCGGCGTCGCGGGTAAGGATACATTGATGGAACACGGCGGCAACGGCTACTACGAACCTCTGGATCTGGGTATTTCCCGCTGTCGTCTGATGACAGCAAGCCGCGTTGGCATGGCTCGGCCCCTGGGCCGAATTCGCGTGGCTACCAAGTATTTGAATGTGGCGCGGCGCTACTATGCTCAATGCGGCCGCCAGGCTGACGTCATCAAACTGTACGGCGCCATGGAACTCGCGCCACTGGTTTCATTGTGTGATGAAATTGTCGACATTGTTGACACCGGTAACACCCTCAGGGCCAACGGCCTGGAGGCGCGCGAGGTGATCGCCGAGATCAGTTCCCGGGTCATCGTTAACAAGGGCGCCCTCAAGATCAAGCATGGGGCGATTCAACCCCTGCTGAGTAAACTCGACACCGCTACCAGGGTGGGCGCCTGATCATGGTGATGACGTCGATTGCCCGTCTCGACACCGCGCGGGCTGATTTTGAACGCCGCCTGGAGACATTGCTGGCTTTGGACGAGGATGGCGAACGGGAGATCGAAGCCCAGGTTCGCGCCATCCTTGAACACGTCCGACTGGGGGGGGACCGGGCGCTGCTTCAGTACACCCAACAATTTGACCGAATCGATGCCGCGACCGTTGCGGCGCTGGAAATCGGTCCGGACCGGATCGAAGTGGCTCGGGATCAGGTGAGTCGGGATCAGCGTCAGGCCCTGGAGCTTGCAGCCCGCCGCATCAAGGATTACCACAGCCACCAGAAACAGGAATCCTGGCGCATCGACGAGGCCGACGGTACCTTTCTGGGTCAGCGAGTGACGCCCTTGCAAAGGGTCGGCGTCTATGTGCCGGGAGGCAAGGCCAGTTATCCCTCGTCGGTGTTGATGAATGCCATTCCCGCCGCTGTCGCCGGTGTCGAGGAGATCATCATGACGGTACCGGCGCCCGGCGGTGACTTGAATCCATTGATATTGGTGGCGGCGAAGCTCGCGGGCGTCAGTCGAATTTTTACCATTGGCGGTGCCCAGGCCATCGCCGCCCTGACTTACGGCACCGAGACCATCCCCGCTGTCGACAAAATTGTCGGCCCCGGCAATCGTTATGTGGCAGCCGCCAAGAAGGCGGTGTTCGGCCGGGTCGGGCTGGATATGGTCGCCGGCCCTTCGGAGATTGTCATTGTCAGTGACGGCGCATCGAATCCCGACTGGATGGCCATGGATCTGTTCGCGCAGGCCGAGCATGACGAGACGGCCCAGGCGATTTTGATCAGTTTTGATCAGGACCTGCTCGATCGCGTTGACGCCAGTATCGACCGCTTGCTGCCGACACTGGAGCGCGCTGAGATCGTTCGAGCAGCCCTGGCGGGTCGGGGTGCCCTGATCAAGGTGAAGGACATCGATGAGGCGCTGATATTGGCGAATCGACTGGCGCCGGAACATCTGCAACTGGCACTGGAACAGCCGGAGTCGGTGCTCGACAGAATTACCCAGGCAGGCGCGATTTTTCTGGGACGCCACACGCCCGAAGCATTAGGCGACTACTGTGCCGGCGCCAACCACGTGCTGCCGACTTCCACGAGCGCGCGCTTTTCCTCACCGCTTGGTGTATACGACTTTCAAAAGCGCACTTCGGTCATTGCCTGTAGTCCGGAGGGGGCGTCAAGGCTCGCGAAAACGGCGTCGGTGCTGGCGCGCAGTGAATCCCTCACGGCCCACGCCCGTTCCGCTGAATATCGTATTCGCGATTGAGGAGAAGGGTCGGTGAGCAGTAGTCCTTACTGGAGTGCTTTTGTCGCGCAACTGGAGCCCTATGTGCCGGGTGAGCAGCCGGTAGAAACGGGGCTGATTAAACTCAATACCAACGAGAATCCCTATGGCCCCTCGCCCCGGGCATTAGCCGCCATTCAGGGTGCCGCGGGGGAGAGTTTACGCCTGTATCCGCCGCCCGGGGCTGATGCCCTGAAAGATGCCATCGCCGCTTATTACCGCCTTGATTCAAGACAGGTTTTTGTTGGCAATGGCTCTGACGAAGTGCTGGCCCACGCATTTAACGGTCTTCTGCGTCATCCCTTGCCGATCCTGTTCCCGGATATCACCTACAGTTTTTATCCGGTCTACTGTGGCTTGTATGGCATTGATTACGAGACGGTGGCCCTCGACGATACGCTGGCGATCGATGTGGAAAATTATTGCCGGCCCAATGGCGGCATTATCCTCGCCAACCCTAACGCACCGACCGGCCGCTGTCTGCCGCTGACGAATATCGAGCAGCTGCTGGTCGCCAATTCCGGTAGCGTTGTGGTGGTCGATGAAGCCTATGTGGATTTCGGGGGCGAGAGTGCCGTGCCGCTGATCGGTCGCTATAACAATCTGCTGGTGATACAGACCTTTTCCAAATCCCGATCACTGGCCGGATTGAGGATCGGTTTTGCCATGGGTGATCATGGCTTGATCGAAGCGCTTGAACGGGTAAAAAACAGTTTCAACTCCTATCCCCTGGATAGACTTGCCATTGCCGGGGGGATTGGCGCGCTCGAGGACGAATCCTGGTTTCAGCGCATCCGGACGCGGATAATCAACACCCGAGCCGAACTAGCAAAGCGCCTTACTGGATTGGGTTTTGAGGTGGTTCCGTCAGCGGCCAACTTTATCCTTGTTCGTCATCCGGCCCACCAGGGCAAGGCGTTGATGCAGGCTTTGCGTGAGCGCAGGATCGTCGTGCGTCATTTTTCCGCGCCACGCATTGATCCGTATTTGCGGATTACTGTCGGTACCGCCGAACAAATGGATGTTTTGGTCGAGGCGCTCAGAGAAATTCTTGCCCAGCGCTGAGTCGGGGATCGGGGCGTGGCGCGCCCGTCCGGTGTGATTGATCTCGGTTGCTTGACGTCGGCGTAGTCAAGCCGGCTTTCGGGCAGCCTGCTTCCAGGCAGGCTAATTGCTACAGGCTACAGGCTACAGGCTAATTGCTAATTGCTAATTGATTGCTAATTGATCGGCGGCCTGA
Organism: Porticoccaceae bacterium; assembly: GCA_040235495.1. Taxonomy (GTDB): domain Bacteria; phylum Pseudomonadota; class Gammaproteobacteria; order Pseudomonadales; family Porticoccaceae; genus HB2-32-21. The sequence continues at coordinate 18,933 of JBECKV010000183.1, read as the reverse complement.
TGCCCGCGCGTGCGGTAATCCTGAGTTGGGCCTGCCGACGAACGATATCCAGTTCGATGGGATCGCCCGGCGCCAGTCCGGCAATCAGGTGCATGCCGCTGCTGCCCTTGCCAATCCGCTGGCCATTGATATGGGTAACGATATCCCCGCTTTCCAGGCCCGCCGCTTGCGCGGGGCTGTTCGGATGTACATCAGTAATAATCAGGGCGACAGGCGGGTCGAGATCCAGTCGCGCCGCCATGTCGGGGCTTAGATGCTGAGCCTCGACCCCCAGCCAGCCCCGAATGACGCGCCCATGCTCGATGATATCCCGAAGCACCTTCATCGCGGTATTGGCGGGAATGGCAAAGCCGATTCCCACCGACGAGCTTTCGTTGAGGATGGCCGAATTAATGCCAACAAGCTGACCGGCAGCATCGACCAGCGCGCCACCGGAATTACCGGGATTAATCGCGGCATCGGTCTGAATGAAATTCTCGAATAGGTTGAGTCCGAGGTCGGTGCGCCCCGTTGCGCTGATAATGCCCTGAGACACGGATTGGCCGACGCCGAAGGGGTTGCCGATGGCGAGGACAACGTCGCCAACCGCTAGATTGGCGCTGTCTCTTACCGTGGTGGGTTCGAGGCCATCGAGATTGATTTTGAGTACGGCCAGATCCGTTTCCAGGTCGGTGCCGACAATCGTCGCGCGGGCTTCCCGGCCATCATGTAGCAGGGTGATAATTTCATCGGCGCCATCGATGACATGGTAGTTGGTAAGAATAAATCCCTCTTTGCTGACAATGACGCCCGAGCCCAGGGATGATTCCATGCGCTGTCTTTGCGGCATATTGCGTTGATTGAAAAAACGCCGGAAAAAAGGGTCATTCAGCAGTGGGTGACGCTGCACCGTTAGTTTTTTCAGCGTGTAGATATTCACCACCGAAGGCGCGGCGAGGTCTACGGCATCGGCGTAGGAGGATACCTGCCCGGTTGCCCTCAATTGCCTGTTGTCCGCGTCACTCGGACTAAAATATGGCAACAATAAAACCACGACGGCGGCTGCGAGCAAGCCTGTGATTATGGCCCAGACGTAGTCTTTGAGAAATTTCAATATAAAGGCCTTGCTTGCCCTCGGGAGCTGATTTTATCTGCCTCTCAAGCCATTTGCTTAGGTGCTTATTAGGAAAGAGCTTTGGAGGGGGAACAGGGTTTGGTAGTATTATGACACAAACCCGCCGAGTCGATTTTACCTAGAGGAGCACGAAGTCAATGAGTGGATTGGTAAAGCCCCATGGGAGTGATGTCCTGAAGCCGCGTCTGCTTGAAGGTCAGGCATTGATGGACGAATTGAAGCGAGCTCAAAGCCTCCCGAAGGTCGTTATGCAATCGCGGGAAACGGGCGATTTGATCATGCTTGGCATTGGCGGATTCACGCCCCTGGAAGGGTTCATGAACAAAGCCGACTGGCGCGGCGTCTGTGACACCATGCACACCGCTGATGGGCTGTTCTGGCCGATACCCGTGACGCTCTCGGTAGCCGAGACCCAGGCCAGCAGTCTTGACGAAGGGTCGGATATTGCTTTGATAGACGGTGAGACCGGCGAGATCATGGGCACCATGACAGTGACCGAAAAATACACCATCGACAAGGCGCACGAATGCCAGCAGGTTTTTAAGACAACGGATTCAGCCCACCCCGGGGTCAAAATGGTGATGGATCAGGGCGAGGTCAACCTCGCAGGTCCCGTGAAGGTTCTGTCCCAGGGGGAATTCCCCAAGCGTTACGGCGACGTCTACATGACGCCGGCTCAGACCCGCGCTCTGTTCGAGGCAAAAGGCTGGTCAACCGTGGCTGCTTTTCAGACCCGAAACCCTATGCATCGTTCGCACGAATATCTGGCTAAAATCGCCATTGAAATCTGTGATGGCGTGATGGTGCACTCCCTGTTGGGTAAACTGAAGCCGGGGGATATTCCTGCCGATGTGCGTCAGGAAGCCATCGCTGTTTTGCTCGATAAATATTTTGTCGACAACACCGTGGTCCAGTCCGGATATCCTCTCGACATGCGCTACGCGGGGCCGCGTGAAGCCCTGCTGCACGCGTTGTTCAGACAGAATTATGGCTGTTCACATCTCATCGTTGGCCGCGACCATGCCGGTGTTGGCGATTACTATGGGCCTTTTGACGCGCACGATATTTTTGACGAAATTCCCGCCGGAGCCATGGAGACAGTGCCCCTGAAGATAGACTGGACTTTCTGGTGCAATCGTTGTGCAACCATGGCGTCCATGCGCACCTGTCCCCACGATGCCGAAGACCGCGTACTCGTTTCGGGTACCAAGTTGCGTAAGGCCCTGTCGGAGGGAGAGGCGGTGGAGGATAACTTCTCTCGACCGGAAGTGCTGGATGTTCTCAGAGCTTACTATTCCGGACTCAGTGAAGAGGATAATGTCAAGGTTACCCTAAGCGGGCATTCGGCCAAATGATTTTCGATGGCGCGCGTCGGTGACGCTTGAGCGGCACCGATGTCCGACGGGCAATTGTCCAAATTCAGTCGAACGCTAAGCGCCGGGGGAGTTGAGGATTGCGGAGTATCGCGGAAGGACGCCGATGGCGTAGAGGGTTAAATCGCAGCCTGTGCGATCGCTACTCAACTGGCTCCCGACTTTTTCGTGCCAGAAGCTTCGTGCCAGCAGTCTAGTCGCCTCGAAGACCGCCGTTTCCGGGAGCGTAATCCAGCGGCGCTTTCAGATCGGCCTGTGAGGAAATGTCTGACGCCCTGTTTTTCGGGGGTGAGGATTCGATGGCGGCAAGCTGGTGATTGATTTCAGGTGTCCCCAGCCGCGTGGCGACATCGTTGAGATGCTGATGTAATTGCCCGTAATCGTCGCCCAGGTTTTTGAGGAGCGTGGCGGTTTTGAGGAAATGTTCTCCGACGTCATGCCGATAGGCGGCCAGCTCCCGTTGGTCCTGCCGTTGGCTACTTAAGCCATTGCCTTTCCGGCTCGCCTGATTCGCCAGCCGGCGTGAGATAAATATCCCGATTGCAACACCGATGGCAAAACAGGTTATCGCAATTGTCAGGGCTTCAGTATTAAATCCGGGTTCCACGAGCACGTTCCTTAACTACAGCTGTTACCGCAAGCGTGATTTTAGCCTGAAAACAGGTCGAAAATCGATTGCCGGATAAATCGCCGACGGAGACCAAACATGACAACGTTGAAATCGGGTGTTGAAGGTGCGCGGCTTATCGACGGACCCGCGGGCAAGCTCGAAGTCGTTCTCCATGACGGTAACGAGCGGGGACCTTTCAGTAAGGATGATTACTACGCCGTGATCGCCCACCCCCATCCACTCTACGGCGGGACCATGGATAACAAGGTGGTCACCACGCTGGCCCGCATCTATCGGGAGTTGGGTATAGCCGTTGCCCGCTTTAATTTTCGCGGTGTCGGGGCGAGCGAGGGCAATCATGATAACGGCGATGGCGAGGTGCAGGATTTGCTGGCTGCGGCAAAACATCTGCAATCTGGATGCTCCGGATCCCGACTTTTAATCGCCGGTTATTCCTTTGGCGCCGCCGTGGCGGCCGCGGCAAGTGTGGAGGCCCTGCCCGCGCACCTTCTTTTGGTGGCACCACCGGTGGGACGCTATCCCTTTGCCCCCGAGGGGGCTTTTCCCTGCCCGGTTTTGATGGTGTTGGGTGACAGGGACGATCTCGTGGATGCGCAGCAAGCTCAACACTGGGCTCGGGCGCTTTGCTCCCCGGCTGAGTGTCGCGTCATTGCAGGCGCCGATCATTTCTTTGATGGCAACTTGAAGGACCTGACTGAAAGTGTCGCGCCAGTGCTGAGCATGTCCCTGAGATAAGGCTTTACCGCTGCACTTCTCGACCGCGAGTCTTTATTGCCGCTCCCAATCCACGTATGCGCACGCGGCTTGCGGGTGTTGCCGCCAGGCGCTAGAGTTGGCGCCGTTTTATCTTCAGACAATGTAAGGGCATCGTCGGGGTATTGGAGCGCCATGCCAACCGTCCACGAGCCCGGCAAATCCGATATGGCTTTATCCCCGACCCAGCGTTACCAGCAGGATCTCCGCCAGGAGGGATTTGTGGCCGATGAATGCCAGGCGCTCGCGGTGGCGAAACTACAGGCGCTGTATGAGCAATTAATCTCTGCAAATAGGGTCAAGGGGGGCTTGCTAACTCGCCTGCTGAGCAATCGGCGCGTGCAGCCCGTGCGCGGACTGTATTTCTGGGGCGGTGTCGGTCGGGGCAAGACCTATTTGCTGGACAGTTTTTACGAAAGCCTGCCGTTTCAGCAGAAAATGCGGGCTCACTTTCATCGCTTCATGCGTCGGGTCCACCGTGACCTCAACGGTATGAAAGGTAGGAAAAATCCCTTGCAACTCATCGCCGCGGGTATTGCCGAGGAATCCAGGGTGATCTGCTTTGACGAATTTTTCGTTTCGGATATCGGTGATGCCATGATTCTCGGCGGGCTGATGGAGCAATTATTCGCCCGCGGAGTCACTCTGGTAGCGACCTCCAATATCGCGCCCGATCGGCTCTACGAAAATGGCTTGCAGCGCCAGCGATTTCTGCCAGTCATCGAGCTCATCAAAAGCCATTGTGAGGTCATGAACCTCGATGGCGGCACGGATTATCGCTTGCGGACCCTGACCCAGGCGCGACTCTACCACTGTCCCCTGGGTGCAGAGGCCGAACGGGCCATGTCCAAGACCTTTGAGAGTCTGGTGCCCAAACTGGACGAAGTGCGCAAGCAGGTGTTCATAGAAGTCGAAGGACGGGATATTCCCTGTCGCTATATAGCCGAGGATGTGGTGTGGTTTGATTTTGACGCCCTGTGCGCTGGCCCGCGCAGTCAAAATGATTATATCGAGCTGGCGCGGGAGTTCCACGCGGTCCTGGTCAGCGGGGTGCCGGTGATGGGTGCTGACAACGACGATGAAGCACGCCGATTTATCAATATGATCGATATATTTTACGATCGTGGCGTCAAGGTGGCGATTTCGGCGCAAATCGGGCTGCTGTCGCTCTACGACAACGGCAAGCTGGCCTTTGAGTTTGAGCGTACGCGCAGTCGTTTGCTGGAGATGCAGAGCCGCGAATATCTGGCTCGCCCGCACCGTCCGTGAAGCCCCGCCACCTGCCAAGCTGACGGGCCCAGGATATTCCTCTTGCATTAAGAGGCGACCGGGCTTGTGCTACCCGTGTTAAATCACATCTCGCGCTTGAAAATCGGTTCGTGCATCAGTAGAATCCGCGCTCATTTTCGCTAGCCCTGCACAGGCGGAACCCAGATGAAAACATACAGCGCCAAGGCGCAAGCCGTAGAGCATGACTGGTATGTCGTTGACGCCGAGGACAAAACCCTCGGTCGACTGGCCAGTGATATCGCCATGCGACTGCGTGGCAAACACAAGCCTGAGTACACCCCGCATGTTGATACCGGCGATTACATCGTAGTCATCAACTGTGAAAAAGTCCGAGTCACCGGCAACAAGGCCAAGGATAAGATTTATTATCACCACACGGGTTACCCGGGCGGTATCAAGGACATCAGCTTTGAAAAACTGATTGAACAAGCTCCCGAAAGGGTCCTGCGCAAAGCAGTAAAGGGAATGCTGCCCAAGGGACCGCTGGGTCGCGCCATGTTTAAAAAGCTGAAGGTTTACGCCGGTGGCGAGCATCCTCACACGGCCCAGCAGCCCCGCCAACTGAATATTTGAGATTATCGATTATGGCAGATACCTACTACGGCACCGGTCGGCGAAAAACCTCCTCCGCACGCGTTTTTCTCAGCCGCGGCACTGGCAATATCACTATTAACGACCGCACCATCGAGCAGTATTTTGGTCGGGAAGTGGCCCGCATGATCGTGCGTCAGCCGCTGGAAACCGTGCAAGCGACGGACAGTTTCGATCTGAAGATCACCGTCAAGGGCGGTGGCAGCTTCGGCCAGGCTGGCGCCATTCGCCACGGTCTGGCCAGGGCCCTGCTTCAGTACGACGAATCCCTGCGTCAGCCTCTGCGTCAGGCCGGCTTTCTGACCCGGGACGCCCGCGAGGTCGAGCGCAAGAAGGTGGGTTTACACAAAGCCCGCAAGCGCCCACAGTTTTCCAAGCGCTAGGTATAGGTGTGGACCTCGGAGCCCGGTTTGTGCCGGGCTTTTTTTTGCTTGTTAAATCAATATGTTGGGCGGCATGAATACCTTTATTACTTGTCAATAGTGTGGTTTTTAATTACCATACCTCGCCTTTTTTGCCGGCGCCTCCGGGAGCGGGCGACGAAGTTTTGCCGCTGGATTGTTTTTCGCCAAATGATTCGGTTTATCTCTGTTCACTGCTAACTTCAGGGGAGCTCATATGAGCAATGAGGGAGTCAATCAGGGGCGTCGTCGCTTCCTGACTGGAGCCACGTGTGTGGTCGGCGCCGCCGGCGTCGCGGGTGCCGCGGTGCCATTTGTCGGTTCCTGGTTTCCAAGCGCCAAGGCCAAGGCAGCAGGCGCGCCGGTCAAGATCGACATCGGCAAACTTGAACCGGGTGAGCGTATGGTGGAAGAGTGGCGCGGTCAGCCGGTGTTCGTGGTCCGTCGGTCACAGGCGGCACTCGATTCCCTGGCGGCCCTTGAAGATAAAGTACGGGATCCCCGCTCCGAAAAGTCTGACCAACCCGGTTATGTCGATCCGGTTACTCGGTCTATTAAAGCGGAATATCTGGTTATGGTCGGTTTGTGTACCCATCTCGGGTGTGCGCCCATGTACCGGCCGGAAGTAGGCGCCGCCGATCTCGGTGGTGATGAGTGGCGGGGTGGGTTTTTCTGCCCTTGCCATGGTTCCAAGTTCGACCTGGCCGGACGCGTTTATAAGGATGTGCCCGCGCCAACAAATCTGCCGGTGCCCCCTTACTACTTTGAAAGTGACAGTGTCATCGTCGTCGGTATTGACCCAGAGGAGGCCGCGGCATGAACCCGATAATGCGATTGTTGCGAGGTCTCTGGAAGTGGATCGATGCGCGTCTGCCGGTGCAGCGCGCATGGGATACCCATATGGGCAAGTACTATGCGCCCAAGAATTTTAATTTCTGGTATTTCTTCGGCGTGCTGTCGCTGTTGGTGCTGGTAAACCAGTTTGTTACCGGCATCTGGCTGACCATGAGCTATGAACCCTCCGCGGAAAGGGCTTTTGCTTCGGTTGAATACATCATGCGCGATGTGGATTTCGGCTGGATCTTGCGCTATATGCACTCCACGGGCGCCTCGGCATTTTTCTTCGTGGTCTATCTGCACATGTTCCGCGGCTTGCTTTACGGCTCCTACAAGGCGCCCCGGGAACTGGTCTGGCTGTTCGGCATGGCGATCTTCCTGGCACTGATGGCGGAAGGCTTTCTAGGATATGTGCTGCCCTGGGGTCAAATGTCCTACTGGGGCGCTCAGGTGATTATCTCCCTGTTCGGCGCTATTCCGGGCATTGGTGAAGCTATTGTCGAGTGGGTGCGCGGTGACTACCTGATTTCCGGTATTACACTGAACCGTTTCTTTGCCCTGCATGTGGTCGCGGTTCCCATAGTCCTGCTCGGCTTGGTGGTGTTGCACCTCTTGGCGCTCCATGAAGTGGGCTCCAACAACCCTGATGGCGTGGAGATTAAAAAGCACAAGGACGAAAACGGTATTCCCCTGGATGGTATTCCCTTCCATCCTTATTACACCGTGCATGATCTGGTGCCGGTGGTGGTCTTCCTGTTTGTTTTCTGCTTTATCATCTTTTTCATGCCCGAGATGGGGGGATACTTCCTGGAGTTCGCTAACTTTGAACAGGCGAATCCACTAAAAACCCCGCAACATATCGCGCCGGTTTGGTACTTCACGCCGTTTTATTCGATGTTGCGGGCGGTGACCGTGGAGATTGGACCGCTGAATGCAAAATTTTTGGGCTTCCTGGCGATGGCGGCCGCTATCGCCATCCTGTTTGTCTTGCCTTGGCTCGATCGAAGTAAGGAAAAATCATTTCGCTATCGAGGCAAGCTGACGGCTGTGATGATCGGTTTTTTTGCTGCCTCTTTTATCATTCTCGGTGTACTGGGAGTGAAGGCGCCAACTGCCGATAGAACGCTTCTGGCACAAATTGCCATGCTGTACTACTTTGCCTTTTTCCTGACCATGCCGGTGTGGTCGATCAAAGCAAATGGGGTGAAGCCGCTACGCTACATGATCACCGGAATTTTTGGCGCCGGCTTTATCGTCCTGAGTTTGCCAGCGGCAGGTAAGGAATTTTCGTTGTTTATACAAGTGATTTCCTTCGCGACTGGATTATTTTTCTTCGCTTTGCCCGCGCTGGTGGAACGCAATATATGTAAACCCGAGCCCGAGCGAATCACCATGGACGGCGGCATGGGTTTCTGGCGATCGATGGCGCTGCTTCTCATCGTCCTGGGCATGGCTATCGTGCCGTTAAAAGCAGCTGGGGCCGAATCGGCACACGCCTGTGGCGCTATTCCCTGCGACGAGTTCAAGGCCGACGCCGGCAATAAGGAATCCCTGCAACGTGGCGCCAAGCTTTTTGTCAATTATTGCATGGGATGCCACTCGGCAAAATATTCGCGCTGGGAGCGGGTGGCGGATGATCTGCGCATCCCCCATGAACTGGCGCTCGAAAATCTGGTGTTCAGCGGTCAGAAAATCGGCGGTCTGATGGAAATTTCGATGAGTGAAAAATCCGCCAAGGCCTGGTTCGGCGCGCCGCCGCCTGATTTAACGCTGGTCACCCGCGCGCGTCAGCCGGAGTGGGTCTATACCTATCTGCGTAATTTCCACGCCGATGCCAGTCGGCCGTTCGGCGTCAATAACAAGGTCTTCAATAATGTCGGTATGCCTCACGCACTGCTTGATTTGCAGGGCCTGCCGGAATGCGCGCCTGGCCCGGTCGTGGCCAGCAACGGCGGTATTAAGGTTGATCCTTTAACCAGTGAGCCCATCCTCGATGATCCCTGCGGCACCTATACACTGGCGTTAGAGGGTGCGATGAGCCCCGAGGAATACGACGCCGCAGTCTACGACCTTGTCAATTTTCTGGATTATATGGCCAATCCGGTGGCCGACGAAAGCCGTCATACGGGTGTCTATGTGTTGCTATTCCTGGCCTTTTTGCTGGTCTGGGTGGTGCTGCTCAATCGCGAATACTGGAAAGATGTCCACTAGTCGTGGTTAATATGACCAATGCGATGGTCCAAGCAAAACCGTGCGAGGTGCTTACCGGGGCAATGGACATGAGGTACTTGTAATGGGGGTAGTATCCAGACGATCATCAATGACCCTGTTTTCCGATCCGGCCTGTCACCGTAGTCATCGGGTGCGTATCGTACTTGCGGAAAAGGGAGTTACGGTCGAGATCGAGGATGTCGATCCGCGCAATGTCCCCGAAGAACTGACCGACCTGAATCCCTACGCCTCGGTACCGACTCTGGTAGATCGAGAGATATCCCTGTATGAGTCGAAGGTGATGATGGAATATCTCGACGAGCGTTTTCCCCATCCGCCGCTGTTGCCGGTATATCCGGTCGCTCGGGCCCTGCATCGCCAGTTTATGCACCGCATCGAGCGCGACTGGTGCGCCAAGGTTGACGAAATTCTGGCCGGAGGCAAGGGCGTCGAAAGGGCGCGCAAGGAACTTCGGGACAGCCTTCTGGGTATCGCCCCGGTTTTTGCCGATCAGCCATTTTTCACGCACGAAGAATTTACCCTGGTGGATTGCTGTCTCGCCCCTATTCTCTGGCGTCTTGATTTGCTCGGCATCAAATTGCCGACCTCGAAACAGGCCAAACCCCTGATAGACTATATGCAACGCATATTTGAGCGTCCGGCGTTCGCACTGAGCCTTTCCGCGGCCGAGCGCGACATGAACGGCTGAGGCTGTGTTGACGCCACTCCGGTCTGGCCGATCCAGTCAATGCTAAAAGGGTGGACGTGATGATCATGAGTTCCAACCGACCCTATCTGATCCGCGCCTTTTTTGACTGGATAATTGATAACGGCTGCACGCCACATATCTCGGTAGACGCCGAAAAGGATGGCGTCAAAGTGCCATACAATTACGTCAGGGATGGACAGATTGTCCTCAATATAGGCCCTCGGGCGGTGACTGAATTGCATATTGACGGCGAAGGTATCAGCTTCAGCGGTCGCTTTGGTGGTGTCCCGAAGGACATTTACATTCCCATCGATGCGATCCTGGGCATTTACGCGCGTGAGAACGGGGAGGGCATGATGTTTCCTCCGCAAGAGCGACCTGATCCGCCCTCGCCGTCAGCGCCAGCGGGCACTGGAGCAAGTGAAAAGCCAGGCGCCAGCAAGCATGGTCTGCGCTTGGTAAAATAATGTGCTGGCAAAAACCATTCTGAATAAAATTCTGGCAAAACCCCGGTAGCGACAGCTGCCATCAGATACTGGAGAAACGTATGAGTGAGCAACTGGTGATTTGCGGATACGCACGCACCCCGATGGGCGGAATGATGGGATCTCTGGCGGAGGTCCCCGCGCCGGTGCTGGGTTCGGCGGCCATCGCTGCCGCGATGCGGCGCGCCGGTGTCAATGCCGACGCTATCGATGAAGTGCTCATGGGTTGTGTCCTGCCCGCCGGTCTCGGCCAGTCTCCAGCCCGACAAGCGGCCCTCGGCGCGGGTCTGCCGGTGGGGGTAGGTACCACTACCGTCAACAAGATGTGCGGCTCGGGCATGAAGACAGTGATGATGGCTTGTGACACCCTCGGCTCGGGTCAGTCGGACGTGGTTGTTGCCGGTGGCATGGAAAGCATGAGTAACGCGCCTTATCTGTTGAACAAGGCTCGCGCTGGCTACCGTATCGGCCACGGAGAGATGCTCGATCACATGTACATCGATGGCCTGCAGGACGCCTACACCGGCGGCCTGATGGGTGCTTTTGCCGAGCAGTGCGCGGACAAGTACACCTTCACTCGGGAACAGCAGGATGCTTACGCGCTGGAATCCCTGCGGCGCGCCAACGCGGCCATTACCGATGGCAAATTCAGGAGTGAAATCGAGCCGATTACTGTGAAAAGTCGCAAAGCTGAAACCGTGGTGGACATCGACGAGCAGCCGGGAAACGCCAAGCCGGACAGAATCCCGCATCTGGGCCCGGCTTTCCGGGAAAACGGCACGGTCACGGCCGCTAATGCCAGTTCCATTTCCGATGGCGCGGCAGCCCTGGTCCTGACGCGCCAAAGCATCGCCGAAGCCAAGGGCCTGCAACCCATTGCAGCGATTCGCGGCTACACCCAGTTCGCTCAGGAGCCCGAGTGGTTTACCACCGCGCCGGTGGGCGCCATGAGCAAGCTGCTGGACAAAACCGGCTGGTCGGTGGCGGACGTCGACCTGTTTGAAATCAACGAAGCTTTCGCGGTAGTGGCGATGGCGGCCATGCGCGAGCTGGGTCTGCCCCATGACAAGGTGAATGTTCATGGTGGTGCTTGCGCACTGGGCCACCCGCTTGGCGCCAGTGGCGCCAGGATCATCGTCACCCTGCTTGCGGCCCTGCAAACCTACGGCAAGAGCAAGGGGGTGGCGAGTCTGTGTATTGGTGGCGGCGAAGCCACGGCGGTGGCGGTCGAGCTGCTGTAGATTCGTGTTATCCGACGGTTCCGCTACTTCACTTGTGGCGGATAATCCGCTAAAAACCCGGCCCAGGCCGGGTTTTCTGGTTTTGCCGGTATCAGGACCTGGAGGCCTGACGCTGGTTAATGTGCCGGTATATCGGTAATCGAAATCGTGGTTCCGGTGATGCTGCCCCGGGAGCGGCTGGAATGGTAGTGAATCACCGGGGATAGTCCGCCATTGAGATTCTGGAGCGCCAATTCCAGTTGCTGGTCGTCTAGGCTCATCCGCTCCCGGTGGCGCAGGTAGTCCCACCAATCATCGATCACTACTTCTTCTTCAAAGCAACCCGGTCGAGGCTCGGTGACCTTCCAGTTCCTGGCGCCATTGCGCTTGCGTAACAGGCGCACCTCCATGAGCAACTGGTGAAACGCAGCGGTATCGCAGTCCTTGATGTGGTAACGCCGTGTCAGCGTCAACGGGCCTTCTCCCGGGTCGGTGACGCTCTCCGGCAGGGCTGGCGCGGGATCCATGGGTGTGTGATCCCGGTCGCGATGCTCAAGTGGTAGCCTGGATCCCAGCAAGACGGTCATTAAAGCGCCCAGTCCCGCGAGCGTGATACTGCTCGGGATACCGATATGGTCTGAAAGGTAACCCCAAAGGGCGCTCCCCGGTGTCGCGCTGGCGCCATAGGCCAGCATCAGCACAGCCAGGGCACGTGCCCTGACCCAGTCGGGTACGGTCAACTGACAGGTGACCATCAGTACCGAAAAACTGCTAATCCAGGCAAAGCCAAGCCAGACGGCCATCAGCCAGACAAAGGCCAATTGTTTGGCCTGTGCCAGCAACAGCAGGCCGACACCAAATAGACCCGAGGTGAAGGTGAACATGCGGTTACGTGACCAGCGTCGATAGAGGCGTGGCAGCATCATGGCGCCAGCCACGGCACCTAGTCCGGTGAGCGCCATGCTGATACCGTAGGTCTTGGCGCTGGCATCAAACTGACGAATCAATAAGGCCGGGATCAACGCCCAGAAAGCGCTGGCGAAGACAAAAAATACCACGCAACGAATCAGGACGATGCGCAGTTGGGGATCGTGCGCGGTATAGGCCAGGCCACCCCTGAGGGCGATAGTGAACCGTTCGGGTGGCAGGTGATTACGCTTGCCGATGCCTTCCGGATACCGGAAATAAAGCACCAGTGTGATGACCACGAAGGAAACGGCGTTGAGAGCAAAAACAAGATGTGGGCCGCTCACGGCAATCATCAATCCGCCCAGGGCTGGGCCAATGGCCTTGCTGGCGTTAGTGCTCAATGAGTTGAGTGTGACGGCCTTATGCAGTTCTTCGCGCGGCACGAAGGCGGGAATGCTGGCCGAAAACGCGGGGCGCATCATGGCGTTGCCGGTGGCCAGGGCAAACGTCAGAATCAGCAACCACCAAGCGGTGGTCAGTTCAGCGGCGCTCAACAGAGTCAGGGTAGTGGCGGAAACGAGCATCCAGACGTGCAATACCAGCAGCATTCGCCTGCGGTCGAAAGTGTCGGCAAAAGCACCGGCGGGGTATGACAGGAGCAGAAAAGGCAGGGTGGTCGCCGTCTGGATAAGCGCGATCATGACGTTGGAGGGTGCCAGGGTGGCCATCATCCAGGTGACCCCAACCTCGTTCATCCAGGTGCCGATATTTGAAGCGGTAATGGCCACCCACATGGCGCGATACAGGGGAATTGAAAGTGGTGACCAAACGTTGTTACTGGCGGACATAATCGGGCGCGGGGGTCGACAGCGGTTGATCAGTCATGGGCGCTGGAGCCGGATGGCGGGGTGAGCCCCTGCCAGCGCTTGACCAGGGGCGTTTTGATGTCGAGATGATCCAGAGTTCGGCCTACGGTCTGGTCGATGATGTCATCTATTTTTTGCGGTTTGTTATAAAAGGAAGGCACGGGCGGGGCGATGATGCCGCCCATTTCCGTGACCGTTGTCATGTTGCGCAGGTGGGCGAGGTTGAGAGGCGTTTCGCGGGTCAGCAAGATCAGCTTGCGTCGCTCCTTGAGCGTAACACCGGCTGCCCGCGTCACCAGATTGTTGTCCAGGCCAATGGCGATGGCGCCGAGGGTATTCATGGAACAGGGCGCGATAACCATGCCGGCAGTTAAAAATGAGCCGCTGGCAATAGAGGCGGAAATATCTCGATGGGGATGAACCACGTCGGCCAAGGCTTCGATATCGGCTTTGCTATACGGAGTTTCCAACTGGGCGGTCAGAACACCGGCGGGAGAAATTAGCAGATGAGTTTCGATGTCATTCACCGCTGCCAGCGCCTCAAGCAGGCGAATGCCATAAATGACACCGGTGGCGCCGGTGATTGCGATTATCAAAGGTCTGGTCATACGGACAATGTGTGCTTTGCCGGTGCTGCCGCAGGGGTGGCGTGGCACGTTGGGAGCATTGAAATCGACGCCCAGTTTACACGATCCCGAGCAGACGGGAGGGTGTATTGCGAGTCGGATGTCGACCTAATGGTAGTGTGGCACCGCATTCTGGGTTATATTTCGGAAGACTCTATGTTCCCTCCGTAGTATCGCCAGTCTGTCATGAGTGTCATTCAGACGCTCCTGGAAGCAAGGTTGAAAATGCCGTCCGACTCCCCGAAGGGGATTTCCCGTCCGCGTTAATCGCGTGGGGTTGCCAGACTCGGGTCTCGGTTGGCTGTGGCGGGAAAAACAATAACCATATGAGGGGGAAGTATGGATTTGACCCGATGCTTGGTCAGCCTTGTGGCGGGTGTATCGCTACTACTGCTGAGCAGCTGTGGTAAAGAAACCGGACCTCAGGGAGCGCCACCCGTGCCCGAGGTGGTTGTCGCTGAAATCGAGAGAGCCGATGTTCCGCTAATCGCGGAGCTGCCGGGACGGATCGCGCCGCTGAAGGTTGCCGAAGTCAGGCCCCAGGTGGGCGGCATAGTCCGGCAGCGGCTGTTTCAGGAAGGTAGCGATGTCAGCGCCGGTGATCTCCTCTATCAGATCGAAGATGCGAAATTCCGTGCGGACGTGGAGAGCGCCCGCGCCGAGGTGGCCCGTACCCAGGCGGTTCTGACCAAGGCCCAGTTGCGGGAAAAGCGCCTGGCCAGATTGATTCACACCAAAGCAGTCAGTGAGGAGGATTATGACCTCGCCGCCGCGGAATTGCGTGAAGCCGAGGCTGGAGTGGCCGCCGCCCGCGCCACGCTTAACGCCGCGACTATCGATCTGGGTTTTACGCGTGTGCTGGCACCCATTTCAGGCCGCATTGGCAAGTCCCTGATTACCGAGGGCGCGCTGTTGGAAGCCGAGCAGGAACAGCAACTGGCAGTGATCCAGCAGATCGATCAGGTCTATGTGGACATTACCCAGTCGACCATGGAGCTGTTGCGACTGAAGCGGGAGCTGGCCTCGGGACAGGTTCGAAGACGGTCCGAGCATATGCCTTTGACGGTCATGTTGGAAGACGGTTCGGAGTATCCACATCGCGGCACCCTGGAGTTCTCCGAAATCAGCGTTGACGAGGGGACCTCCTCGGTCACATTGCGGGGCACGGCGCCCAATCCGGATCACCTGCTGTTACCGGGTATGTTTGTTCGGGCGCGAGTCGACCAGGGCTTGCGTGCCGATAGTATTCTGATTCCCCAGCGGGGTCTGACCTTTGACTACTCGGGCTCGGCCATGGCCATGGTAGTGGGCGAGGACAATATCGTCGAGCAGCGCAAGCTCCAGGTCGGCCAGGCCCTGGGCGGTCACTGGCTGGTATTGGCCGGACTGGCGCCCGGTGAGCGGGTTATCGTCGAAGGCCTGCAGAAAATCCGCGCCGGCGTGGAAGTCAAGGTGGTCAATGCGGCCTCCGCGAAAGACAGCGAGTGAGCGCCAACATGTCCGATTATTTTATTGACCGGCCCATCTTTGCCTGGGTCATCGCCATTGTCGTGATGATCGTCGGCGTGGTAGCCATTACCCAGCTGCCCGTCGAACAGTATCCCGAGGTGGCGCCTCCCGGCGTCGAGATTCACACCATGAATCCCGGGGCCTCCGCGGATACGGTCGAAAGCACGGTTACCCAGATAATCGAGCAGAGCATGACGGGTATCGACAACTTGCTCTATATGAGCTCGACCAGTGATTCCTCGGGCCGGGGCACGGTAAAGCTCAGCTTTTTGCCCGGTACCGATCCCGACATCGCGCAAGTCCAGGTGCAGAATAAATTGCAGGCGGCAACTCAGCGCTTGCCCCAGGCCGTTCGCGACCAGGGTATCAAGGTCAACAAGGCTGCCACCGGGGTGATGATGGTGGTGGCGCTCAGTTCTCCCGATGGGCGCTACGACCGTTATGACCTGGGCGATTACATGGCTGCCAATGTTGTTGAGGAGGTGGGCCGCATTTCCGGGGTGGGTGAGGCTTCATTGTTTGGTGCCCAGTACGCCATGCGCATCTGGCTCGATGCCGACAAGCTGAACAGTTACCAAATCACGACTGCGGAGGTGAACGCGGCGATTAGGTCCGAAAATTCCCAGATTCCGGCTGGCGAACTGGGAGGCGGTCCGGCGGTAGCCGGACAGGAGCTCAATGCCACCATCATTGCCCAGACGCTGCTGGAGACTCCCGAGGAATTTGGTGCAATCCTGCTGAAAGTGAATACCGATGGCTCGCTCGTGCACCTGCGCGATGTCGCGCGCATTGAAGTGGGCGGCGAGGATTATCAGTTTTTAAATCACTTCCATGGCCGTCCGGCCGCGGGCATGGCGGTGCGCCAGGCTTCCGGCGCCAATGCCCTGGAGACCGCCAACGCGGTTAAAAATAAACTGGCGGAGTTGTCGCAGTTTTTACCAGAGGGTATGTTGCTTGAGCTGGCTTATGACACGACACCATTTGTCGAGGTGTCGATTCTGGAAGTGGTGAAAACCCTGTTTGAAGCCATTGCCCTGGTGTTTCTGGTGATGTATCTGTTTTTGCAGAATCTGCGCGCGACCCTGATTCCCACAATCGCGATTCCCGTGATTTTGCTGGGCACCTTTGGTGTCCTTGCTGCCTTCGGCTATTCCATCAACACACTGTCAATGTTCGCCATGGTGCTGGCCATAGGCCTGCTGGTCGATGACGCCATCGTGGTGGTGGAAAACACCGAGCGGTTGATGGAGGAGGAGCACCTGTCGGCCCGGGAAGCCACGCGTCGGTCAATGCGCCAGATTACCGCCGCCCTGATCGGCATCGGCGTGGTGTTGTCGGCAGTGTTCGTGCCCATGGCCTTTTTCCCCGGTTCCTCTGGCGCTATTTATCGCCAGTTTTCCGTCACCATTGCCACCGCCATGATCCTGTCGGTACTGGTGGCGCTGATTCTTACCCCGGCGTTGTGCGCATCCATGCTGCGCTCCGTGGACCCGGAAAAGCTGCATGCCAAACGAGGTTTTTTTGGCTGGTTCAACAGGGGTTTCGAGGCCACGACGCTTTGGTACCAGGCCAGTGTCGGCAAGATGCTGCGCAAACTACTGCGCTATTTCGTGCTTTACGCCGCCATTATTGCGGCCGTGGCCTGGTTGTTTGATCGCATGCCCACCTCTTTCATCCCGGCGGAGGACCCCGCCTTGATGTTCGCCCTGGTGCAAACGCCGGTCGGCGCCACGATGGAGCGAACCCGGGATGTCATGGAGCAGGTCGAGGCCTATTTCCGGGAGCATCAGGCGGACACCGTCGCTACCGTATATTGTGTGGTGGGCGACAATTTCATGGGCCGTGGCCAGAATGCCGGGCAGTGTTATATCAAGATGCATGATTGGAGCGAACGGCCCTTGGACTCCCAGCACGTGACAGCGGTGTCCCGCCAGTCCACCATCGATCTGGCTGCCGTTAAGGACGCCAGTATCTTCGTGATTTATCCGCCGCCCATCAGAGGCTTGGGCAGCGCCGCGGGCGTCACCCTGATGTTGAAGGATCTGCAGGGTCAGGGTCACGCCGCGTTGCTGGCGGCACGCAATCAGGTGCTGGGCGCCGCCAGTAAGGATCCGCGCCTGATCAAGGTGCGCCCCAATGGACAGGAAGACCGGCCCCAGTTCAAGGTGAAAATTGATCGCCACAAGGCCAGGGCATTGGGTTTGTCCCTGGATGAGATAAATTCCACCCTGAGCACCGCCTGGGCGTCCACCTACGTCAATGACTTTCTCCATAACGCCCGGGTGAAAAAGGTCTACGTCCAGGGAGATATGGAATTCCGCATGCTGCCCCAGGATATCGATCACTGGTACGTGCGTAACCGGAACGGCGACATGGTGCCCTTTTCGGCTTTCGCCACCGGCCACTGGATCAAGGGTTCGCCACGGCTTGAACGTTACAACGCTGTTCCATCCATGGAAATCGTGGGAGAGGCCGCGCCAGGCTATAGCTCCGGTGACGCGATCAAGGCCTTCGAGGAAATTCTTGACAAGCTACCACCCGGATTCGGCTTCGAATGGACCGGTGCGTCGCTGCAGGAAACCTCTTCCGGGGCCCAGGCGCCGATTCTATATGCGGTTTCGTTGTTGTTTGTTTTCCTGTGCCTCGCGGCACTGTACGAGAGTTGGTCCATACCCTTTGTGGTGATGCTGGTAGTGCCACTGGGAGTAATCGGCGCGCTGCTGGCGGCCTACGGCCGGGGTCTGGCCAATGATATTTATTTTCAGGTCGCGGTACTGACTACGATTGGTGTCGCCACCAAAAATGCCATTCTGATCGTGCAGTTTGCCCGGGAGTTACAGGCTCAGGGCATGGAATTGGTGGCGGCCACCCTGCAGGCGGTCAAGCTCCGCCTGCGACCTATTTTGATGACATCGTTTGCCTTCATGATTGGCGTCATGCCACTGGCCCTGGCCACCGGCGCTGGCTCCCAGGGACAGAACGCCATCGGCACCGGAGTACTCGGCGGCATGTTCACATCTACCTTGCTGGCGATATTTATGGTGCCGCTGTTTTACGTCGTTGTGCGGCGCTGGTTTCCGGAAAATAAATCGGGACCTGCATAGCGGCGGTGCGCCCCGGTGTCCTCGCCTGGCCTGGATGCCCTGTATTGACGGTGTCGGCGCCAGACAGCGCCTAAGGCGATAGCGCGAAGTGCAATGCTAGTTAAGCGCAATGCTAGTAATGACTAGCTAAAAGCCGGCATCACATCCCGCGCGAACAGCTCGATGGAGGCATCCTGCCTGGAGGGTTCCAGGATACCCTGGGGGACCAGCAGGAACACTTCATCCAGGGGGATAGTATTGCCGACTGCCTCTATACGCCGCTTGAGGGTGTCCGGCGAGCCAACCAGAAGTTCCGGCACGCCCT
>JBECKV010000101.1:0-4664 GCA_040235495.1 Porticoccaceae bacterium | reverse complement strand
GCTCGACGCCCAACTACGCCTTCCAGTTCGATCTGCTCGGCTTCGAGGGCACCACCGCTGAAATCCGCCAATGCCAGAAAGCCGGTGATATGGCCGGCATGTCGGAAGTCATCAGTGACGAAATCCTACGGCACTACACTGTCGAGGCGCGCTGGGACGACCTGGCCGACAAACTCATGGAACGCTATCAGGGCGTCGCGCAGCGGTTGATTATTTACACTGCCGGTATGGACTATGCCCGTAATCCGGCGTCACTGGGCAAATGGGGCGAAGTGGCAAGGGCGGTGATTCAAAGCGATTGATCACTCCCGAGCACTACGTGCTTGGTGTTTTTGTCGCGGCAAAGCCCGATACAGGCGTTGCAGGTTTTGAATACGGCATGGTTGAATCTTCTCTCACTCGTGTTTCTGGCGCTTTGCAATAGCGGGTATCCGAATGAGTTTTAATATCCACGCGAGTGGGGAGGGTTTGCTCCAAGACGCCGCAGGGATGGGCTGCCGGCTTGCGCCGGGGAACGATGCAAAACATTCACGATAATATTGCCGTAAGTTGTAAAGCGCTCGTCAAAAGCTTTGGCAGGGGTGTCGCTGAAGTCAAAGCGCTGCGCGGGGTCGACATGGAGGTTCGGAGGGGCGAGCTTTTTATGATTGTAGGCCCTTCCGGTTGTGGAAAAACCACTTTGATTTCGATTGTTTCCGCGATATTGGCGAGAGATGGGGGGGATTGCAGGGTTTTTGGCCACGATCCTTCCGACATGCCGCCCGCTGAACTGGCAAGGTTTCGCGGTACTTCCATTGGCTTTGTGTTCCAGGTTTTCAACCTGTTTCCGGCGTTGTCCGCCCTGGAAAATGTAACCGTGCCATTGCTTCTCAACGGCCGGTCTCAAAGGGATGCCCGTATACAGGCAAAAAGAATGCTTGAAGCAGTGGGCCTGGGTGAACGCGCGGATGCTTGTCCCGCGCAGCTGAGCGGGGGGCAGCAGCAACGGGTGGCAATCGCTCGAGCGCTGGTCCACGACCCGCAACTGATTGTGTGTGACGAACCAACCAGTAATCTCGATCACCAAACCGGGCAGAGGATTATGGAGTTAATGCGCGATAAAGCGAAAAACGCGGATCGGGTGGTCATGGTGGTAACGCATGACCCGCGAATTTATGGCTTTGCGGATCGTATTGCCAGAATGGATGACGGCAGAATTATCGACATACTGGAAGGCAAGGAAAGGGATTCACTGTTGTGAAACAAAAAATATTTCCGCCCTTTTTGGCCCTTGTCGGGCTTGCTGTCGCCGTCGCTGTAATTGTTAACCACAGCAGGCCTTACGTTCCCCCGGGGCCCGCTTTCCCCGCCGTCGAGTCGCCTTATACATCGTTTATATCCGGAGCGGGACTTGTCGAAGCGACTACCGAAAATATTGCCGTCGGCACTCCCGTATCAGGCGTCGTGACAGGGATCAATGTCGCGGTGGGTGACGAAGTGGCAAAAAATCAGCCTCTTTTTACTATTGATGATAGAGCCCTCCAAGCTGAATTGCTGCCGGCAACGGCAAAAATAGGAGAGGAGCTGGCCAGGCTGGATAGAGCCAGGGTCAATCTGGCCATCGCCGAGAAAATTGAAAACACGGGGGCAATCAGCGTTGAGGACATGGCTGAACGACGCGCCGATGTCGCTATTGCCAGAGCGGCTGTCGAGACCGCGAGAGCCCAAGTAAAAAAGCTTCAGCTGGATATTGATCTGCGCACGGTCAGAGCGCCGGTGGCGGGGAAAATTCTGCAAATCAAGACGCATTTGGGGGAATTTGCCGAAGCCGGCGCGGCAAGCGTGCCGCTGATGTTGCTGGGCGGGAATTCGAGAATGAATATCCGGGTGGATATAGACGAGTATGACGCATGGCGGTTTAAACCGGATCAATCGGCGACGGCTTTTTTGCGCGGCAACCCTTCGATTGAGATTCCTCTGATCCATGTGCGCACGGAGCCCTATGTTGTCCCCAAAACGTCGTTCACGGGCAGTGGTACCGAGAGAACCGATACCCGGGTGTTGCAGGTAATCTACAGTTTTGATCCTTCGGTCATCGGACTTTACATAGGGCAGCAGCTGGACGTTTATGTTCAGGCGCGGGATATAAGCGACTGACAAATGTTTCGTATAGCGCTGAAAATGCTGATCGGTGACCGGGTCAAGTACACGGGGCTTCTGCTTGGCATCGCCTTTACCGCTTTTCTTGTCACCTTCGCGGTGTCCTATTTTTGCGGCTTCATGACGCGTGGATTGGCGCTCGTTTCGGAAAATGACGCTGACGTGTGGGTGATGGACGCCGCGGTGCTCTCTTCCGAACAGACCACCAATCTCCCCGACCATGCCCTGCCACGGGTGCGCGGCGTTCGGGGTGTGGCTTCGGCGTTACCGCTTGCCCTGGGATCAGCTGATGTGGTTTTTGCCAACGGGCGGGTTCAGGCTTTCCAGATTATCGGCGTTGATGACGCCACACTTAGCGGCGTTCCCGCTATCCGGGGAGATAGTTCCCCCGGCATTCTTCGCGCCCCCGATGCGGTGCTGGTCGATTCCGGCGGCACCCAAGGGAAGCTACAGACACCGGTTAGCGCGACTGACCAGTGGCCACACGACGGAGCGCATCTGGATGTGCCCATGCGAACGCTGATTGCGGGGGATGAACTGCTCGCCAATGATAAACGCATAAAGGTTGTGGGCATCGGTCAAGCCCTGCCGCGCTTTCCCCCCAGGCCTTTGATTTATACAACGTATACCAACGCGGCGCGTATGCTGTTGCCAGAGAGGAAGCGGCTCACCTTTGTGCTGGTAAAAGCGGCAAACGGGATAAGTCCGCAACAATTGGCCAGGCGCATTCACGAACAAACCGGTCTGCGCGCGCGAACCAGGGCGGAGTTCATGGAAGATACGGTGCGCTGGTATTTGGTTAATTCGGAAGATGTCGGCGACATGGCGGCGATGATCTACCTGGCCATGGCCGTGGGGTTCGGCATGACCGGGGTTATGCTTTACATGTTCACCCATGAAAGCCTCAAGCAATACGCGGTCTTGAAAGCGATGGGGGCGACGCCGGGTCTTCTTATCATCATGATATTCACCCAGGCGGGCCTGTGCGCGCTTATCGGCACGGGTTTGGGACTTGGCGTTTGTGCGATAGTCGGTGAAGCTGCTGTTCAGTGGGCTCAGTTCCCGTTCCGGATGCTGTGGTTTACGCCGCTGTTCGGGGGGCTGATGGTTATCCTCGTCAGCGTCGTTGCCGCGATGGCCAGTGTCAGGCCCGTGTTAAAGCTCGATCCAGCGGTAGTATTCGCGGGTCGTTAATCGAAGTATCGCGCGCGTGAGTGCCGCGGTGGGAAAAGCGTCAGCGCTGAAGATGGGGCCGAGTTAGTTTGAGCCGAGCGGCTGAATAGCCCTTGGCGTGGATCATGTGGCGTGGATCATGCCTTTGACCCCGCGTCGCGGGGCGGGGCGGGTGGGGCAAGCGATGTGCGGACTTGGTACCAGAGGCCGGACTCGAACCCACCTTTGTCATACATTTTAATATCTGTTCATTAAGCACCAGTAATATATAATAAAACCTTTAAAAACAAGTATATAAGAGATTGTTTTCAGTTTTTCTTTTTCATATCCCTTCACGTCATTTTCAAGTTATGCTATAATTTATGTAGGGTACAATGTAGGGTATGGAGACGAAGCGATGCCTAAGAAGGCTGCTGAATTATCAAATGCGAAAGTTAAATCTTTGGCTAATACACCGGTGATTGGCTTTCACCCGGTGGGTGGTACTGGTGCTGAAGGTTTGGCTTTGCAGGTCAAAAGTGAGAATGCTGCATCATGGGTGCTGAAGGTTACTGTCGGTGCTAAAAGAAGGGAGATTGGTCTAGGTAGCTTCCCGTCAGTATCCCTTAAAACAGCACGGGAGTTGGCGGTTAATCTTCGTAAGGAAGTACAGCAAGGTATTGATCCCATCGAAAAGAGAAAGGCCGATAGGTCTGCCTCGCTAGCGAAGGATCAAGTAGCCAAAACATTCAAAGAACTCGCGAACGATTACACCCGTAAACTAAGCAAGGATTACAAAGGTAAGTCAGTTGTTCAACGTATCCAGAAAGTCGAAAATCAATTAGAGCAATATGTCTATCCGGTTATCGGTGACTTACTGCCCTCAGATATAGACCTACCACATATCGAGAAAATACTTGATCCTCTTTGGCACCCGGACAAAGCAAAAGTCCTAAAGGTCGAAACAGCCAATCGGATCAGACTGCATATTGAGAAGATTCTTGATTTGGCGAAAGTGAGGAAACTGCGAGAGGGTGACAACCCGGCAAGATGGAAAGGTAATCTGGATCATGTTTACACCAAACAATCCAAACTTGCACCGGTGACCCACCGAGCCGCCTTAGAGGTAGACGCACTTACCAAATTCATTTCCCAGTTACGACGAGAGAATTCAGTTTCATCGCGAATATTAGAGTTCCAGATACTCACTGCTGTTCGCCCTGGTGAAGCAAGAGCGGCTAAGTGGGATCACATAGACTTAGATAAGAAATTGTGGACTATTCCTGGTGATGAAATGAAGAGTGGTCTGAAGCATGTCGTTCCCTTGTATAACCGCTTAGTGCAGTTGCTTGAAGCGCAGACCAGGGATAGTG
>JBECKV010000080.1:0-5133 GCA_040235495.1 Porticoccaceae bacterium | reverse complement strand
GCGCGCAGCAGACGCCCGCCCTCGCTGTGCTGACAGAAATCCACCCGCACGCCGAAATCATCAGCGGTACCGGAGGGGCACAATAGTCCCCCGAGCGGAGACATGCCGACAGCGGCCGGTTCGGCGCGGGTCAGCAGCAGCGTCTTCATGTGCTGGGGCTCGAAGGGCCCGAGGTTGCCGATGCGGTCCCCCTGCAGAAACAGAGCGTCGATCAGGGCTAGATCGACTTGTTCACCGTCCGTGCTTACATCGATGACCTTGGCTCTTTGCGCCACTTTGTCGCGCTTGACTTTGCCGCTGGCGACGAGGCCCGCCGCCATGCCGGCCACGGTCGGCTCGATCAACAGGGGGAAAACATTATTGGTGCCGGTGGACAGGGGCACGATGGTGGCGTCGCGCCAGGCCTTGCTGAGTATGCGGCTGGTGCCGTCGCCACCCAGGACGACAATGACATCGCAGCCGCGCTCGCGCATTTCCTGGACATTCTGAACCGTGTCCTCGGCGGAGTGATGCAGTGGCGTGCGGAACTCCTCGATGGTGACCGGAAGATTCAAATTTTCCACCGCGCCGAGCACCAGCCGGCGTGGATCCCAGGGCGCCAGCAGACGTTCGCAGCCGGAAGCGACGGCGCCCACGACAATGCGACTGATCTGGTTGCGTTTGCTTTCATGGCTGACTGAGTCGGCGCGGGCGATCAGGCGCCGACAATCACGACCGGACATGGGGTTGGCGATAATACCGACAGTACTCATAAGGCCTGCTATGTGAAGGGTTCGCGCCATTATATTGCACAAAGTCGAAGTGCTTTCTAAGATGAAGGACAAAGAGTCAATTCATCAATCAGTCAACAAGCCACGGAGCAGCGGATGATCAACATTACGCGTTTGAATCACAGTGCTATCGCCAGCAACGCCAAGGTTGAGGCGATGAAACATTTTTATGAAGAGATACTGGGTGTGACCACGGTGCCGAGGGATATACCCGAGAAGCTGGACAAACTTATCCCCGGTTTCTGGATGCAGTTCCCCAATGGCCAGGTCCACGTTATCGCCTCTGGCCCGGATGTGGAACGCCATGTCATGCAGGAGCTGGCCGGCAAGGACGGCGACCCGATCGGACCGCACACGGCTTTCTACGTCGAGGACATCGAGGCGACCGAACAACACCTCAAGGACAACCAGGTCAAATACTGGCGCATGCAGGGTGTTATCTTCGCGTCCGATCCCACCGGCAATACCGTGGAATTCCAGCAGGACCCCGACCGTGCCTGAACCGGTTTCAGGCGCGGATCAGGGCTTGTCGTCGAGGCCTTCGAGCAGCGCACCGAGCTTGCGCGCGCCAAGGTCATCGAGCGTGTAGTTGCCGTCAATGGGAACGATGGTGATATAGCCCCGGTGGTAGGCGCTGGTATCGCCCTCGTCACCGCTCAGCACGGGTGGCAACTCCGTAAAGCGCGGGGCGAATAAAGCTGAGTCTTTTGCCGAAGGCGCGTAGGACAGGCTGAAAGTCGGCAGCCGGCTCTGGCGCGTCAATTTAAAGCCCTTGATGGCCGCCCGCGGGACCGGCGGATAGTTGATGTTGAGGGCCAGTCCCGGGGGCAGCAGGGCCACACTGCCGCAGGACTGGGCCTGCAATCGGCTGACCAGTTGCAAAATAAAGTGGGCCACCCGATCAAGGTGCTCCAGGTCGGCCTGCTGTTTCTCCGTTGCGCTGCCTGATGTCAGGATGAAGGGATCGGTGCTGACGGCAATGGCCGGAATGGCTGGCTGGACCAGCAACAGTGCGGCAATGGTGGCCCCAACGGTGCCGGACACGGGGGTGGCGGGGCCGAGGTTGGCGCCCTTGTTGATCCCGGAAATGACCAGATCAGGTGGACCATCGGGGAAATAGTTGTTGACCCCCAGTACGACCGTGCTGGCCGGACTGGCTTCAATGGCGTAGATGCCGGGTTCGGCTTCGTTAACCTTGACTGGAGCAAACGTTACCGAGGTACTGCTGCCACTGGCGTTGCCCGCCGGCGCGGCGAGCACAAGCCGGTGCCTGGCTGCGCTGAACACCCGGTGCAGGGCGCGGATGCCGGGTTTGTCATAGCCGTCGTCATTGGTCAGCAGGATGTCCAGAGGTTCTCCGTCGCATGACTGCCCCGTGCTGGTATCCCCTGCGCTTAAATGATGACTGCTGAAGAGAGAGATTATCGCTGTTAATGCCAAGGCAAAGCGGTTTTGCCGAGTTCGGGTCCGGACCGGTCCACTGGACATAGATTTTCCCCTGCCTGATGGCAGCAAAAAGATGGTGGGGTTTCTGGCGTTTTTAAACAAGCGCCGCATTGAACCGTAGTGGATACAAAAAGGCCAATCCGAGGATTGGCCTTTTTGTATTTTTTTCGGCGAGAGCTTCGGCATAAGCTTTAGCAAAAGGTTTGGGCGAAAAGCGTCTGCCTGACGCACTACCTCAGAAAATTGCGAAAGCAGTACCGAAAAGCGGTATTTAATTTAAAAGAACCACGCCAGACCGAGTGAAATCATATCGACTTCGTCATCGAGATCATAACGTTCCCATTCAAGCCGGACTCCGAGCTGTTCGCCGAATAAATACTGCACGCCCACGCCGTAGACTCCATCGGTGCCATCGTCGTCTTCACTGGCACTGCCAAGGCCGGAGACTCTGACATCAATATCGGCGTCCCATTCGATGACACCGACTCTCGCGTAAAGGCTGACGTTTTCCGCCATCGGGTAAGAGCCCATCAGGGAGGCCCCAAAACCGTCGAGTTCCGCTTCAGCGCTGACTGGAGAACCCATGAAAGTGCCTTTGGCGTCAATCTCGCCGAGATCCGCGTAAAAAATCTCCATGCCGAGATAGTCGTTGATCTTATACCCGCCCGTTACCTTAAAACCGGTATCCGTATCATCGCAACTGCCGAGTCCTAAGTCTTTCGCATCATCACAAAACCCGTCGACATCGGTTTCGCCGACACTAGCGCCAAGATAAAACCTGCCCTCGGCGAAGGCCGTGCTCGACAGTAGCAGGGTGGCGACAATCGTAACTACGCCAAACGCCAATCTGTTAGTGATTTTTTTCATCATGTTCATTTTCTTTCCCCCTGGGTTGTACTACGCAAAAATTGCATTATGCAAAAGTTGCACTACGAAAAAGCTGCACTATGAAAAAGCTGCACCATGAAAATACGCCAGATGACAAACGCTTAACCGGCACGGCTCTACGTGACTCTCCGTGACCATCCACTTCGTGCCGCGCCAACAATGCTAGCGGCCAAGAAAATTTTTGCAAAGAAAAATTTGCTTCTTTTCGTTTGCTATAGTGATGACTGACTTGCCATTTGATCAGGATCAAAAACAATCTCTTTGTTTCGGCAAAGGCAGGTTGAGAGCTTTTAAGAGTGAAAGCATTTAGAGTGAAAAGATTAAGAGTGAAAAAACTCTTGTCCTTGTCCGGCAAGAAGCGAGGTTGAATTTTATTCGCTGGCAATTCAGTTTATGAAAAAGGCCAGTCATTATGAATTGATAAATGCCTGTCGTGACGAATTAATAGATGGTATCCCCAATCCCTTTAACCGAGGCCCTTAATAATGAGGCCCTTAATAATAAGGAAAATACATGAAAGTATATCTGTGCCAGAAAGGTTATCGTTTTATCACCGAATTGCTCCAGCGGATGCTGCCGGATGATGAAATTCTGGAGTGCCTGCCCGAGGAGATCGCCAGGGCCACCGACGCCGAGGTGCTGATCCCCACCATCATCCCGCTTGCCGACGCGGAGTTATCCCTGCCCAAGCTAAAGCTGGTGCAACAGTTTGGCGCCGGGCTGGACGTGGTCGATATTAAAACAGCCACGGCCAATGGCGTATGCGTCGCCAATGTGCCGGCCGCCGGTACCGGTAATGCGGAGTCGGTCGCCGAGGTGGCGGTGATGCATATGCTCAACCTGTCACGACGTTATGCCGCGGCCTGTCAGAGCGTCAAGGATAAAAAAGTTGCCACGCCTACCAGTTGGTCCCTGAAAGGGCGTACCGCGTTGATCGTGGGCTACGGGGGCATTGGTCGGGAGGTCGCCCGGCGGCTGGGCGGCTTTGAAATGAAAATTCTCGCGCTATCCCGTCGTGGTCCCAAGGGCACGCCGGAGGAAAACGCCGTAGCCGTGGATTTGCACACCAGCCAGGACAAACTCCACGAGCTGCTGCCCCAGGCGGACTTCGTGGTGCTGGCGCCACCGCTCAACGATGAAACCCGGGGTCTCATGGGTGCGGAGGAATTCTCCCTGATGAAGCCGACCAGCTTCGTCATCAACGTCGCTCGCGGCGGCGTCATCGACTATGACGGGCTGCTCAATGCCCTGCGTCAACAGCAGATCATGGGTGCGGGCCTGGATGTCTTCTGGGAAGAGCCCTGCGACCCCAACGACCCCCTGTTCGACTACAACCTTACCGCGACGCCTCATATCGGCGGCGCCACGGACCTCAGTTTTCAGGGCATCGCCAGCGGCGTGGCGGAAAATATCCGCCGCGTGGGGCGTGGTGAGTTGCCGCTTAACTGCGTCAACCCGGAGGCAATGAAATCCTGAGTCCGTATTGATATGGCGTCGAGGATTTCAGTGGTCGCTATCGTAGCCCAGGGTCGCGCTCAGCTCCCGTTCAATACGGGCGACAGACTTGCCCTTGCGCGCCGCCAGGCTGGCCACCTGATCGGCGGCGATTTTGCCGACGTTGAAGTATCTCGCCCGAGGGTGAGCGAAATACCAGCCGCTGACGGAAGCCGCCGGGTGCATGGCCTGGCTTTCTGTCAACCGGATGCCGGTATTTTTTTCCGCGTCCAGTAACTCGAACAGGGTGATTTTTTCCGTGTGATCCGGGCAGGCGGGATAGCCCGGCGCCGGTCGGATACCCTGGTATTTCTCCTTTATGAGGGCCTCGTTATCGAGGTCTTCATCGGCCGCGTAGCCCCAGAACTCGGTGCGCACCCGTCGGTGCATATGTTCGGCGAAGGATTCGGCCAGGCGATCGGCCAGGGCCTTGACCATGATGGCGTTGTAATCGTCGCCCTGGGCCTCGTAGGCCGCCGCCAGCTCATCCGCGCCGATACCGGCGGTAACAGCGAAGCCGCCGATGTAGTCGACA
>JBECKV010000047.1:0-22628 GCA_040235495.1 Porticoccaceae bacterium | reverse complement strand
CCTTTTTGAAGCTGACCCGGTCACCACCCAGAACCCGGGCCATCGGCGCCTGATATTTGCGCGCCAGAGCTAGCATGTCGTCGGTCATATCGACGCCGGTGACACTACCCTGCGCGCCAACCAGTTGCGCGGCCATATAGCAGATCTTGCCGCCGCCGCTGCCCAGATCGAGCACCCGGTCTCCGGCCCGGATATAACGGGAAGGGTCGCCACAGCCATAATCCTTGTCGATAATTTCCTGGGGCAGGGCAGCTAACAGGGACTGGTCGTAATCGACCGGACAGCAGAGGGCCTCCTGGCGCTCCCGCGCGCCTTGCGCATAACGCTCCTGGACCTGTTCAAAGACGTTTGTCGTACTCATGTATGCTCCGCTTCACAAATGCCAACGATGATACCTTTCCGGCCAGCTTAACACCCGCGCCGGTGTGTGACCGCGCTTCTTGCCCCCGGCGGCCGGTTTACTGGCATCGCTACAGGCGGGGTAAGCATGGATGGTATCGAGGATTTTATTCAAACCCAGCTTGGGTTTCATCGCGGGAAGGTATTTCGCCAGCAACTCGCCCGCATGGGCGCCGACGACCATGGCGCCCGGAATACGCTCCTTGCCCGATACCGTCAGGATTTTAATAAAGCCGTCCCTGGCGCCATCGGCAACGGCGCGATCCAACCCGTTGAGGGGAAAGACGGTTAATTCGTAGGCAATGTCACGGGCCCGGGCCCCGGTTTCATTCAAACCAACCCGAGCGACTTCAGGATCGGTAAACGTTGTCCACGGAATCACTCGATAATCCACGGGAAACTTTTTAAATCGCCCGGACAGGGCATTAACCACCGTGTACCAGGCCTGGTGGGAGGCGGTGCGGGTAAACTGATAAGGTTCCATGGGCATGGACTTGGGCATGGACTTGGGCATGGACCGCCCACGCACCGAGCGTGCCTCCAGATACCAAGCCTTCGACTCGCTTGCTTCACCGTGCCCGCGCTCGTCGCGTGGCCATTGCCGGGCTGTCATCGAATTGCAGCATTTCTGTCATAGCCTAGACCGTTCCCTACCGTGGGTGAATCGTCAGCATGAATGCAAAATCCATCACCGTCGCCAAGGAACTCAGCTGGCTGAGCTTTAACGAGCGCGTGTTGCAGGAAGCACGGGACAGCAAGGTCCCGCTGGTCGAACGTCTGCGATTTCTTGGCATTTTCTCCAATAACATGGATGAGTTCTTTCGCGTCAGGGTAGCGGACGTGAACCGGCTCATCATGATCGCCCGGGAAAGCCCCGAAGCCGAGCCAACCATCAGCAGTGCCCGAAAACTATTGCAAGACATTAATAGCAGAGTTCAGCAACTCCAGGAGAAATTCGAAACCACCTATGCCCAGTTGATCACGGAACTGGAGAAACGCAATATTCTCCTGATCGACGAAAGTCGACTTAGCGCGGACCAGGGCAACTGGGCCCGGCATTATTTTCAAGAGCAGATCCTGCCTATTCTGACCACCTGGTTGCTGGACGAAAGGGAAGAACCACCCCAGTTGCAGGAGCAATTCATCTATCTCGCGGTACGGCTACAGATCGACGACGAACAGCTGCGCTATTCCATCATCACCATTCCCACCGTGCAACTGGGGCGCTTTATACCTATTCCTCGGCGCTATTCCAAAGGCCGGCGGGCGTACATTATTCTCGATGACATCATCCGCTACTGCATAACCGACGTTTATCGGGAGGTGCTGAACGTTCACGGCGCCCTGGCCTACACCATCAAAATAACCCGGGACGCTGAACTGGAGCGCAGTGACGCCATTACCGAGAGCCTGCTCGACCAACTATCCCTCAGTTTGAAGAAGCGCCTGGTGGCAGCCCCTGTCCGCTTTGTTTACGACCGGAAAATGCCAGCGGACATGCTCCAGTTCCTCATCAAAAAGATGCATCTACGCACCTATGAAAGCCTGACCCCAGGTGGTCGCTACCACAACTTCAAGGACTTCATGTCCTTCCCCGCCATTGGCCGGGGCCGTCTGGTTTACGAGCCGCTGACGCCTCTCAATAGCCGGTATTTTGATCGGGAGCGCAACCTGTTCAAGGCCATCCGAAATCAGGACATACTGTTATATTACCCCTACCACAATTTCAAATATTTTACCGACCTGCTGCGGCAGGCCTCGATCGATCCGAAAGTCACCGCCATTGCCATTTCAATTTATCGGGTGGCCTCGGATTCGCGGGTAGTCAATGCCCTGATCTCGGCGGCCAGGAATAACAAACAGGTGACCGTGAATGTGGAACTGCAGGCGCGTTTCGACGAGGAAGCCAATATCGCCTGGTCAAAGTTACTGACCGATGCCGGCGTTACGGTGAAGTTCGGACTGCCAAATTTAAAAATCCATACAAAAATATGCCTGATAAAGCGTCAGGAAAAAGGAGGTGAAGTCAAATACGCACATATCGGCACCGGCAATTTCCACGAAAATACCGCCAGAATATACACCGACTTTAGTTTATTTACCTGCCACCCGGAAATAACCGAGGAAGTTGACAAGGTGTTTGACTTCATCAGTCACAGTTATCGCCTCCACGATTTCAAGCACCTGTGGGTCTCGCCGATCAATAACAGACAGAATTTTCGCGCTCGCATCATTCGGGAAACAAAGAATGCGAAGAGAGGCAGGGAGGCAAGGATCATGCTCAAGGCCAACAATCTGGTGGATGAGGAAATCATCGAGCTACTTTACCAAGCCAGCCAGGCCGGGGTTAAAGTACGCCTCATCATCCGCGGCATGTGTGGCCTGGTGCCCGGTATCGACGGTCTTAGCGAAAATATTACCGCCATCAGCATAGTAGACCGCTTTCTCGAGCATGCCAGAGTCAGTATTTTTCATAACGATGGCGATCCCGAGGTTTTTATCTCCTCCGCCGACCTGATGCAGCGCAATCTGGATTTTCGCGTCGAAGTGGGCTGCCCCATCTATTCACCGGCGCTGAAGACAAAAATTACCGATATCCTGGAATTGCAATTTGCCGACAGGTCCAAGGCCCGCTTGATCAACGCCGACCAGAGCAACCCCTACGTACCCCGCGGCAACCGCAAAAAAACCCGCTCCCAGATGGAGATTTATCGTTATCTAAGTGAAAAGGATTAGGGCCGATCAAGGCTCTGCGACTGCACACCAGGCGATACGCATGTGGAAGCCAACCGCTTTCAGGTAACGCTGTTCCTGTTCCAGCTCGGCCATGGTCAAGGGATTTTGCTCCTGCCAGCCAGCGGCAAAACTCAGGGTCAGACCATAATCCTCCGCCGCCAGCTGGAAGCGGGGCTCGCCCTCTAGCGCCAGCACATATTTGAACAAGACCGCCAGGCGCAGCAGGATACACAGGCGCTGTAAACGCAGGCGCTGGTCACTGGGTAATTCGTCGAACAGGGTAGCCGGAAACTTGCGCCGGTGACCACGCACCAGTAAGGCAAGTTGCCGTTGCTGGGTACGCGAAAAGCCTGGCAAGTCGGCGTTTTCAATCAGGTATTGGCCGTGCTTATGGAACTGACTGTGAGCAATGGATAGGCCGACCTCGTGGATCTGCGCCGCCCAGTACAGCAGCTCTCCGTCTGCCGCAGTTAAGCCCCAGGCATCCCGAACCTGTTGAAACAGCATTTGAGCGAAGCCCAGCACCCGCTCGGCATTGACCGGGTCGACGCCGGCGCGTTCCCTCATCGCCAGAATAGTACGCTCTCGCACATCCTCGTGGCTCATGCGACCCATGAGATCGTAGACCAGTCCTTCGCGCAGAGCGCCTGGGGATACGCGCATGACATCGATATTCAACCTGTCAAACAGCGCACTGCAGATAGCAATCCCCGCCGGGAAGGTCGAATATCGGTGGGGCTTCAAGCCGGCGAAGGATTTGAGCTCATCCACGTGCCCAACCTTAAGTAGCCGGTCTCGCAGTAACGCCAGACCGGCGCAAGTAATCAGGCCCGAACCGGTTTCCTCGCGCAGTACCGCGCTGATGGCATTGAGGGTGCCGGCCGAACCCACCACTTCCTGCCAGCCTCTGCGGCAAAAAGCATCGCGAATCCGGAGTACTTCCAGGGACGCGCTACCATAAGCCTTGTCAAAGCGCTTGCCGGATATCCTGCCATTGGCGAAAAATTGCTCACGGTAACCTACGCAACCCATATACAGGCTATCCAGCAACTTACTCTCAAAGCGCTGGCCGATAATCAACTCGGTACTGCCGCCCCCGATGTCAATCACCAGGCGCGACAGTTCATCATCAGCCAGGGTATGGGCAACACCCAGATAAATCAGCCGGGCTTCCTCGATACCGGAAATGATTTCCACGGGCTGCCCCAAAATAGCGGACGCTTGACTGACAAACTCGCCCGCATTTTTTGCCGCGCGCAGGGTATTGGTGCCAACGACGCGCAGGTTCATGGGTTGTGAAGCATCAAGAATCTGTCGAAACTGACGCAGGCAGTCCCAACCGCGGGTCATCGCCGCCTGACTGAGCCGACCTTTGTTCAGCCCCGCGGCTAGCTGTACCTTTTCACTTTGTGTGACCACCGCACGCATTTCACCGTGTTCAACACGGGCAATCAGGAGATGGAAACTGTTTGAGCCCAAATCCACGGTGGCGATCACTTCACCCGGAACCGCGATCGGTTCAGCCATAACACTCCTTTATTGGTATTGGCCCGAAGCGGCCGAAGTTTGTTTCAGTGCCCATGCCCATGTATGATCGCGCCATTCTACGACAATCAATCCATCAATCTTTCGAAACCGAGGAATAACCATGGGTGATAAAATCACGCACACCAGCGACGCGGCGTTTGATAGCGATGTCCTCAACGCCACCACCCCGGTCCTGGTGGATTTCTGGGCTGAGTGGTGCGGACCCTGCAAAATGATCGCTCCCATCCTTGACGAACTCGCTGATCAGTACGAAGGCAAGGTCGCTATTTGTAAGCTGGACGTCGACTCAAATCGTGAAACGGCTATGAAATACAATGTCCGAGGCATCCCGACCCTGATGCTCTTTAACAATGGCTCCCTGGTTGACAGCAAGGTAGGCGCGCTGTCGAAAGCACAGCTGACCGAGTTTATTGACGCGAGCCTTTGACGGCTGCCAGGCGACGACACCGGGGAGCGGTCGCTATCGGAACTACACCGTTCGAGAGCCGCGCCATTGCCGCGCGGCCCACGGCTATCGAGGAACCGAATCATGGAAAAAGCAGTTGTTATTTAGTTTTCAGGCGCTATACTCGCAGCCATAAGGCACAAAGCTAGCTCCAATCTTCTCCAGATTCCAACAATCCCCAACCACCCAACCAAGAAACAAATACAAATCTGAAAATTCGTGGCGCTGCGCTAATGCAGTTGTCCAGGCTCCCGTATCCGGGAGCAGCGAGCCGGTTGCCCTGACAGACTCGTTAAACACCCCGTGCTTCCCCACTTCAACCAACCCTGACTACAGCTATCTATGAATCTGACCGATCTTAAAACCAAACCCATTGATGAACTGATCGCTCTTGGCGCTGAAACCGGCCTGGAAAACCTGGGTCGCTCACGCAAGCAGGACATTATTTTCAATATCCTCAAGCGCCATGCCAAGAGTGGCGAGGACATTTACGGCGATGGGGTACTGGAAATACTCCCGGACGGGTTTGGGTTTTTGCGCTCAGCCGATTCGAGTTATCTGGCCGGGCCTGACGATATTTATGTATCACCCAGTCAAATTCGACGCTTCAATCTGCGCACCGGTGATAGTGTCGAGGGCAAAATCCGACCGCCCAAGGACGGTGAACGCTATTTTGCCCTCTTAAAAGTCAACACCATTAATTTCGACAAACCCGAAAACGCGCGCAACAAGATCCTGTTTGAAAACCTGACGCCCCTGTTTCCCGACGAACGCTTCGTGCTGGAGGCCGGCAATGGTAGTTCCGAAGACCTGACCGGGCGGATCATCGACCTGATCGCGCCGCTGGGCAAGGGTCAGCGCGGCCTGATCGTCGCGCCGCCCAAGGCCGGTAAAACCATCATGATGCAGCACATAGCCCAGGCCATCACCCGCAATAATCCGGAAACCATAATGATCGTGCTGCTTATCGACGAGCGTCCGGAAGAAGTGACGGAAATGCAGCGTACCGTGCGCGGGGAAGTGGTGGCTTCCACCTTTGATGAGCCGCCGGCACGACACGTTCAGGTGGCGGATATGGTGATAGAAAAAGCCAAGCGCCTGGTCGAACACAAAAAGGATGTGGTCATCCTGCTTGATTCCATCACCCGGCTGGCGCGAGCCTATAACACCGTCATTCCCTCTTCCGGCAAAGTGCTGACAGGGGGTGTCGACGCCCACGCCCTGGAAAAGCCCAAGCGCTTTTTCGGTGCTGCCCGCAACATCGAAAACGGCGGCAGCCTCACCATTATCGCCACTACCCTGGTGGACACCGGCTCAAAAATGGACGAAGTGATTTACGAGGAATTTAAGGGCACGGGCAACCTGGAATTGCACCTGGATCGTAAAATTGCGGAAAAACGCGTCTATCCAGCCATTAACATACGCCGTTCTGGCACGCGCCGCGAGGATCTCCTGATGGACGAGGCCGAGCTGCAGAGGGTGTGGATTCTGCGCAAACTGCTACACGATATGGAAGATCTCGCCGCCACCGAGTTTCTGGTGGACAAGCTGAAAAGCTTCGACACCAATGCCGAGTTCTTTAGCGCCATGAGGCGGAAATAAGCCTGCGCTCGGCAAACAGTCATAAAAAAGCCCGGTTGCAACCGGGCTTTTTTATGGGGCAACTTCAGAGCAACTTATAGCCGACTAGCCCAACTCGTTACCAACAATGGAAACAAAACTCACGCAACGGCCAGGCTGACCACCGAGGTTGTGGGTCAATCCGGTTTTCGGGTTATTGATCTGCCGTGCACCGGCTTCACCCCGCAACTGCAACCACATTTCATACATCATGCGCAGACCGCTGGCGCCGATGGGGTGACCAAAGCTTTTCAGACCGCCATCGGGATTGACCGGCTGCGCGCCATCTCCGTCAAAACGACCTTCCAGGACGTCGCGCCAGCCCTGACCACGCTCTGAAAATCCCATGTCTTCCATCAACACCAGCTCGGTCGCGGTAAAACAGTCATGCACCTCGGCCATGCTGATTTGCTCCCGGGGATTGGTAATGCCCGCCTGCTTGTAGGCATCCTGAGCCGATACCACCACTTCCTGAAAGGTGGTGAAGTCGTAATCCTCACTGATAAAGCCTTCATTGGGGCCGGCGGCGATGGAGAAGGCCTTGAGGTAAATCGGATTCTTGGTGTATTTATGGGCGTCCTCGGCGCGGCACATAATCGCCGCGGCGGCGCCATCGGACACACCAGAGCAGTCAAAAACACCGAACATACCCGCCACCCGTGGTGATTTACAGATAGTATCCATGGGCACTTCCTTGCGAAACTGGGCCTTGGGATTTTTGGCTCCAGCCACATGGTTCTTCCAGGCGATACGGGAAAGCACGTCCTTCAGTTCACCTTCGTCGACGCCGTACTTTTTACAGTAGGCCGGCGCCAGCAGGGAAAACATGGCCGGCGCGGTCATGCTCGATTCAGTGCCATCACCATCGGGACCCGGCACTACCAGACCTGAATAACCGCCATCCTTGAGCTTCTCGACCCCAACCGCCATAACCAGGTCATAGGCGCCACTGGCCACGGCATAGGCGGCATTGCGAATCGCCTCGCTGCCGGTTGCACACATATTTTCGAGCCGGGTCACCGGTTTATAGGGAGTTTTCAACGCTTCCGCGAACACCATCCCGGATACGCCGCTGGCAAACGTGCCCAACCAGTAGGCGTCGACGTCTTCCGGATCGACGCCAGCGGATCGGTAGGCATCGCCCGCCGCCTCGATCAGCATGTCCGAGGCGTCACGATCCCAATGTTCGCCAAACGCCGTACAGCCCATGCCGACAATGGCCACCTTATCCTTAATACCGTTACTCGCCATGATTTACTCTCCTAGCGCTGTGGTCGCGCTTTCCAGAAATAATTGTGGACTCCCTGGCCGGTATAAAACCGCCGGAACGTCATTTCAAGTCGATTACCGATCTTTACTGCTCCCGGATCGGCGTCGGTCAGTTCACAGGCCAGACGACCACCGACGTCAAAGTCAACAACCGTGGAAATCACCGGTGGCTGAAGGCTATAGGCCAGGTGATCCAAGGTAAAGGTCGTCACCCGGCAGGCTTGCTCGGCAAAGCGCTCGGCTTTCATTTTATCCACCGAGCGACATTTAACGCAGACCCGTTGGGGCGGCAGATGCCCCTGGCCACAGGATTCGCAACGAGAACCATAAAACCCGTATTTCCAGTGTTCGTGGCGCTTCATGATCGGCGCTGCCGGCCGCTCCGGGTCGGGACGGCGGGGCGGCTCAAACGGTAAAATGCCACGCCATTTCAAATAGCTATTATAGGCCAGCTCATTGTTAGCCGACGCCAGCCAGTGCTGAACCGAGCGCTTCGGCCTGCCCGAGGCGATTTTGCCGGTGACTTCGAGCACGATTGCATCACAGCCATCAGCGGTGGACAGTACCAGGATTTTGTCACCGGGTTGAGCGCTATCCAGGGCATTGGCCAGGGCCAAGCCGGCATGAGCCACGCCGCAGCGACCCAGATTGTCGGCCAGCATATCGCCCACCTGCTCGGGTTTTAGACCGAGAGCCGGCGGCACACCCGCCACATCCCTGCGATTGGTGGCGTCGAGAATCACCGATGTCAACTGCCCGGGCGCCACTTGCGCGATGGCCAGAGCCCGCTTGGCGGTGTCAACACTGACCGGCCCGAGCACTTCGATGCCGAAGCGCTCCTCCCACTGGCGCGCAAACTTTTCACCAGGCAGACGCCATACGTCGAGTACTTCCGTGGTGCTGGAGGCCTGGCCCAGGACACGGGCGATGGCCTGATCCGCGGGACCGGTAACAAAAGCCACGGCGCCATCACCACTGTCCCGCTCGCGGGCGCCTCCAGGTCCGCCAATCACCACGTCACCGGCACAAACCAGGGCGGTTTTTCCAGCCGCACCCAGGTCGGCACCGAGCAGTAGGCCCGCCAGTCCCATGCGAGAATTACTCCCCAGCTCAAAGGATCGTATCGATGATGGTAAATCCAGCGCTGCCGAGATAGCCGCGGCATTGAGTTTTTCGGCGTAAGGGGGGCTGGTGGTAGCGAAAACCAAACTATCGATGCCAGCGCCCGATTCGCCG
The DNA here is from genome assembly GCA_040235495.1 of Porticoccaceae bacterium. Taxonomy (GTDB): domain Bacteria; phylum Pseudomonadota; class Gammaproteobacteria; order Pseudomonadales; family Porticoccaceae; genus HB2-32-21. The sequence goes on along the minus strand of JBECKV010000047.1, from coordinate 13,375 downwards.
CCAAAGGCCCGAACTGCTTCCCGGCCGGCTTCCACCGCCATGGACACAGCGTCTTCATCGTAGCTGGCCACCGCTCGCTCGCCTCGGCCACCACCGATAGCCTTACGCGTGAGCCGGTAATAGGGCACATAGGCCCCGTAACTGAGAATTCCTGACACATTCACCCCCTTCTAGTACGAAAACTTCAAGATAATCCGCAACGATACGATTCAGGCAGCGCTGTTAGAGCCCACAACAGTCACGGCCCGGGAATCCCATGCCCTGTGGTACCAACCACCCCTGGTGGCGGCCGAAATGCTTCCAATCCAAGCTCGGATGATACGGAACGCGCGTTCGGAAGCTCCGAGTATCGTGCAAAATGGCCCACGCACTGTCAATTATTGTTGGCGACCAGGCGCTTCAAAGCATTTGCGCGGCACACCCTATTCGTTAAACTGCGCCGAGCTAGTGTCGCGGTGAGCACAGGGGGCGGATGCCACTGATTAGTGTTGAAGATCTCCGGCAAGCCGCTGGTCGGGGATCCGTCCTGGACCAACAAACCCGAAGCCGGATTGTTCAGCACAGCCATCAAGGATATTGCGGATAACCAGTTGCGTGAGCTCAACACACGCAAACCGCCCCACCTTGCTGATGAACCCGAGCTAGCCCAAGTTTCATTATAGACAAAGGATTTCAATTTGAGCGCGCTGAACAGGCGTCTGTCCTTGCTGGCAACGCCAGGCCACCATCAATCCCTGACCGAGATACGGCGGGGTATCGAAAAGGAAAGCCTGCGGGTAACACCCGAGGGTGAACTTTCCCAACGTTCTCATCCTCTTACACTGGGCTCGACGCTCACCCATCCCAGTATCACCACGGATTTCTCCGAGGCACTGCTTGAATTTATCACGCCTCCCTTGACCTCGATACCCGAGGTGCTCGAAAACCTGGAAAATATTCACCGCTATACCTACCACAATATTGGCGATGAATTACTCTGGGTCAACAGCATGCCCTGTGTGCTCGGTAGGGACGAAGACATTCCACTGGCTGAATACGGCAGCTCCCATGTTGGGCGCATGAAAAAGATCTATCGTCGGGGACTAGGCCACCGATACGGGCGGCTCATGCAAACCATCGCTGGCATCCACTACAACTGGTCATTGCCCGACGCCTGCTGGGAACTGCTTAAAACCGATGCCGCTTACGCCGGTGCATTACAGGACTACAAGACCGCGGGTTATTTCGGCCTGATTCGAAACTTCCGTCGGCATTTCTGGCTCTTGCTTTATCTCTTCGGTGGAGCACCCGCAGTGTGTCGCTCCTTTGTCGCGGGCCGCCAGCATCGTCTCCAGCCCTTCAATGGTGATGGTCACAGCCTGCACATGCCCTATGCCACTTCCCTGCGAATGGGCGACCTGGGTTACCAAAGCAAGGCCCAGGAGGCGCTGGTCGTGTGTTACAACAACCTGACGTCCTATATCAGGAATCTGCGCCAGGCCCTGACCGAACCGTATCCACCCTACCAAAACATTGGCCTGCGCGATGCCAGTGGCGAATATTTGCAACTCAATACCCATCTATTACAAATCGAAAACGAGTTTTACAGCACCATTCGGCCGAAACGAACCACCGAGCGCGGTGAGGCGCCGATTCAGGCACTTTGGCGAAGGGGTATCGAGTACATCGAAGTGCGCTGTATAGATCTAAACCCCTATACGCCCCTCGGGATCGACGCTGAACAAATGTACTTTATGGAAGTGTTTTTGATGCACTGCCTGCTTAGCGACAGCCCGGCCACGGATGATTCGGAATACCGGCAGTTGTTGGTCAACCAGCACCGCACTGTTTATCAGGGACGCGACCCCAATCTGGGCCTGTTAAGAGGCAAAGAAGAAATACCACTCAGGGTCTGGGCCGAGCATCTGTTTCGGGAGCTGAGGGATGTTGCGGACCTGCTCGATATGAACATGAGCAACGGCGAGCATCGCGGCGCTGTCGATCAGCTCAACATCCGTCTGCTGGACCCGCGGCGGACACCAGCCGCGCGCCTGTTGGAGGAGATGAAGACCAGCGGCCTCACCTACTTTCAAACCGCCCTGCGCCACGCCCAACAGCAACGGCAGTATTTCCTCGACCAACTCCCGACATCAACTCAGGTAACCCGGTTTCAGCAGCTTGCCGAGCAGTCCCTGGCGGATCAGGCCAAAATTGAAGCCGAGGACACCGGCAGCTTCGAGGATTATCTGGCGACTTTCTACGCGCAGTACGACTTCTCTCTTGACCCATGAATTACCTGGCCCATCTCCTGCTGTCGGGGGATAACCCGGATTGCCAGGTGGGCGGGCTGCTTGGCGATTTCGTCAAGGGGCCACTGCGGGGTGATTACCCTGCCGCCATCGAGGCTGGGATTCTACTGCACCGGGCGATCGATGCACGCACCGCTCAACTGCCGGCGGTCCGTCGCCTTTATCCGCTCTTTGAGACTCCATGGCGGCGCTATGCCGGCGTTATCATCGACATTACCTTTGACCATTTCCTGGCCAATGATTGGCCGCGTTATCACCCCCACTCGCTGGTCAGCTTCTGTACCGACTTTTATAAACATCTCGCCAGGCAACAGGCGCTCCTGCCACCCGGCGCCCTGTACTTCAGCCAGCGGGCACCGGAGGTGGGCTGGCTGGAAAGTTACGCCGATGCGACAATGCTGGGCACGATACTCCACCGGGTCGGTTCACGACTCAGTAAACCCCTTGACCTCAGCCCTGGCTGGCTATACGTGGAACGCCACCACGCTTGTTTTGAAAGCGCGTTTGCAGAGACGATGGAAGCGTTGAATCGCTACGCCGCCGGCTTTTTGGCACGGGAGAATATGCCCTTAACTAGCATCCAGGCCATGCTTGTCAAGGCCAGGAAATAAGGAAAAGACACACTGAACATGCCGCGGCCCCGAACCCTAAACCTGCTGATTTTTATCGCCACTCTCGGCCTGATGGGCGTGGCGCTGTTTATGCAGCATGTCTGGGGACTGACGCCCTGCTACCTGTGCATCGTGCAACGGCTATTCGTCATCCTTACAGGGCTGATTGCGCTGGTGGCTTACATCCATAACCCCGGCAGCAAAGGATTGCGTCTGTACGGAACAGCCACCTGTGTCAGCGCCCTTTCGGGCGCCGGTTTTTCTAGTCGACAACTATGGTTGCAGAGTCTTCCCGAGGACCTCGTACCCGCTTGCGGGCCACCAGCTGATTATATTTTTGACGCCCTGCCGCTGGTGGAGGCTCTTTCCATGCTCATCAGAGGTGATGGCAACTGCGCCGAGGTGCAATGGTCCCTGTTTGGCATCAGCATACCGGGCTATACACTGATCGCCTTTGCCGGGCTGGCGCTACTGGGCGGCCTCCAGGCGCTGCGCCGCGCACCACCAGGGGCGCATTGAATCGGTGCCCGCCACCCCTTTTGCCCGGCAGTCGATCGTATTAACAGCAGGTGCCCTTAATAAACACATAGCGCCCGTATTCTATCGGGCACTGTGAGTGGCTCACTCCTCGCCGGCTTCAGCAGACCCTTCCTCGGCCTCCTCGGAAACAGCAGCCTTGAGCAACTCAACCTCAAAAATCAGGGTCTCGTTGGGGCCGATTGCGCCACCCGTGCCGCCCGGCCCATAGGCCAGATCAGAGGGAATATAGAGCTCCCATTTAGAGCCTTCGGGCATGAGTTGCAGCGCTTCTGTCCAGCCAGGAATAACCTGGGTAACGCCAAACTGGGCGGGTACGCCCCGTTTGTAGGAACTGTCAAATTCCGTACCGTCAATCAAGGTGCCGCTGTAGTGAACCTCGACGGTGTTTTCCGGCCCGGGCCTGGGCCCCGTTCCAGCTTCAATCACCTTGTATTGCAGGCCGCTGTCCAGTACAACCACGCCCTCGGAGCCAGCCTTTTCAGCCAGGAAGGCAGCGCCTTTCTTCTGGTTGGTTTCGGCCAATTTTTTAGCCTCAGCTTCCTGTTTCTCGGCGATTTTGGCCTGGAAGGCCTCGATCGTTGTTCTGACCTCGTCTTCACTCAGTCGCGGCTCAGCCCCGGAAAAAGCATCGGCCATACCCAGGTTGAAAGTCTCCATATTCAATTCAAAATCATCACTGGCGATTTGCGAACCAATGTTCATACCCATGATGTAGCTGACTTTTTGTTCGTCGGTTTCCAGCGCATCGGAGGTTGCCGAAGGCGCCTCGCCTGACTCCTGGCAGCCACTCAGAATCAAGCCAGCAAGAATAATCGTTAGCGACAGTCGATTGGTCTTCATAAGTTTTCCCTGGTTACATAGCCAAATGTTGCTCCCCCGGTAAGATTATTTTTACCGCGGGGCAAAAGAGCGCGAGATGTTAGCTGGTATTTTATCCCAATACAAAGCGCAACCGGTTCAGCACTACTAATACGCTTGGGGATCGGAGGATATACAATCACTTTGGTGGTCTGGGGTATCAAGCTACTTTTTTCGATTTACTCGATATTTATTCAACGGCCTCTTCGCCACCCTGATTATCAGCCCTCCCGCTCAGGGCAAGCGGCGATAAAGCAGGTCCCATACACCATGCCCAAGACCAAGGCCGCGATGCTCGAATTTGGTTAGCGGGCGATAAGCTGGTCGCTGGCCATAGGGGCCGGGTTGCGCCATATTTTCCACGCTCGGTATGTTTTCAAGCACTTCGACCATATGCTCGGCATAGGCTTGACAGTCGGTCGCCAGATGCAACACCCCCCCCGTGACCAACTTGTTGACCAGCTTTTCCATCAAGGGTTTTTGCACGAGCCGGCGTTTATGATGCTTTTTTTTATGCCAGGGGTCAGGAAAATAGATTTGCACCCGTGCGAGACTTTGCTCGGGAATACAGTCGTCGAGCACGTCCACCGCATCGGCCAGATAAACTCGCAGATTACCGATACCCTGTTTGGCGGCCGCGGCCAATAGCCCACCTACGCCGGGCGGATAAACCTCTATACCGATGAAATCCTTGTCCGGTTCGGCGATCGCCATTTGCAACAGGGAAGCGCCCATCCCAAAGCCGATCTCCAGCACGAGTGGCGCCTGGCGCTGAAAAATATCCGCCCATGACGTCGGCTGGCCGTCAAAAAGGCTTAAACCGTAACGGCACCAATGCGCTTGCAAGGCCTTTATTTGGCCATCGGTCATGCGGCCGGAACGCACCACATAGCTGCGCACGGGCTTCTTTTTGTATTCAGGGGCGAAGGATATTTGTTTTATCCGAGACATATGTTGCCGGCCGTGCCAGTGCCTTAACGTTGATCGACCTTGCCACGAAACCCTTGACGCATCGCGGCCACAGCCAGCGCCAGCCAGCCGATCAGAAACAGCCCGCCCCCTATTGGCGCTGTCCATACCACCCAACCCCGGGGTGCCAGCACCAACAGATAGAGACTGCCGGCAAAAAGCATTGCTCCGATCAGAAATAGCCAGCCCGCCACAAGCGCCCAGCGATAGCCCCGATTACCCACGCCAGCAAATGCCGCGACGGTCATGGCGACGAACGCACCCAGCACGTGGAACATATGGTAGCGCACGCCGGTTTGCCAGGTCGGCAGTACCTCGGCGCTGACGTAATGCTGAAGTCCATGGGCGGCAAAGGATCCGCAGGCGACAGCGATAAATCCGTTAAGGGCCGCTACCAGCCCTAGCAGGGCCATCGGTCTGGACACATTTATAGCGCTCAAACAGCACCCCCCGGAAATTATTGGCGTCAACTCACTGGGACTAACCGATTACTGGGACTAACCGAAATGACAGGAAACAAAAAAAGCCGCGCCAGGCGCGGCTTTTCCCGACAGGCTCGGAAGCCTTATTCACACCCGTCCAGGCACTCAGTGATCGAGTGCCACCCGTACTTTTTTCATGGCCGCCTGTTCCAGCTGCCGGATTCTTTCAGCCGACACCGAATACTTGGCCGCCAGATCATGCAACGTCGCCTTGTGATCATTAAGCCAGCGCTGCTGGATGATATCCTGGCTGCGCTCGTCCAGCCCGGACAGCGCTCCGGCCAGGCGCTCCTGGCTGTCAGTCTGCCACTCTGCATCTTCAAGTATCAAGGCCGGATCGGCACCGCGATCTTCCAGGTATTGGGCCGGCGCCTGATAAACCTCGTCTTCATCCTCTTCTAGAGCGCCATCAAAGGCCGCGTCTCGCGCAGCCAGACGGTTTTCCATTTCCCGTACCTGGGTGACCTCGACCCCCAGGTCCTGGGCAATGGCGCTGGCCTCATCATCAGTCAGCCAGGCCAACCGCTTTTTGGCGCTGCGCAAATTAAAAAACAGTTTGCGCTGGGCCTTGGTCGTCGCCACCTTGACAATGCGCCAGTTGCGCAGGACATACTCGTGGATTTCGGCCTTGATCCAATGGACGGCAAAGGATACCAGGCGCACGCCTTTTTCCGGATTGAAACGCCTGACTGCCTTCATCAGGCCGACATTGCCCTCCTGGATCAAATCCGCCAATGGCAGACCATAGCCACTGTAAGAGCGAGCGATGTGCACCACAAAGCGCAGATGTGCCAGTACCAGTTGCCGCGCACTTTCCAGATCATTGTCGTAATACAGCCGCTCGGCCAGGGATTTTTCCTCCTCGGCGGAGAGCACCGCGATGGCATTCGCACCCTGTACATAGGCCGCCAGGTTGCCACCCGGCGCCATCCACTGTAATGATTGGAGATCTTTGTTCATTGTTACCTCCGGGACAGCCATCGACAGGCTGTATATTCGCCCTGAATCACCACGTCATGCAAAAATCGAGCGACGTAGTCTACCACTCGCACATTTGATGTCAAAACACTGCATTAGTTCCCTTAACCCACTGTTTTAACATGGGATTATTTGATCTGGATTAAGTCCTGGATGAAGTCTATGGCTCGATACTGGTGATATGCCTGCCCACTGCCACCGCCGCGCCCAACAGGCCGAGCATGCCACCCAGGGATGCCAGCAGCATCAGCCCCGCCAAACCCGGGCCGTGAAGAGAATAGCTACTCTGATACAGCGACGCCAGCTCACTGACGGTTTTGCCCAACCATGCGCTGGCAAGGGCAACCCCGAGCCAGGCGAGAATGCCCCCTGCAAGGCCGTACCACAGGCCTGTATAGAGAAACGGCCTGCGGACAAAGCCATTGGTACCACCAACCAGTTTTACCACCAGAATTTCATCCCGACGGCTTTCGATAGCCAACCGTATCGTATTACCCACGGCGAGAAGAACGCCCAGTGACAGCGCCACTCCCAGCAGGACGGCCACACGTTGACCCATTTTCAGTATCTGTTGCATGCGCTGGAGCCACTGCATGTCCAGCTGCACTTCCGCGACCCCCGCCAGCTGCTCCAGCTCACCGAGCAGGCTTTGCAGGTTTTCCGGCTCAGCCACCAAAGCCGACGTGGGCGATAGCAGTAGGACTCCTGGTAGCGGGTTTTCCCGTAGCAGTGTCAACACCTCGCCAAAACCAGAGGCCTGCTGAAATTCCACCAGCGCGGCCTCCGGGGATATATAGTCCACCCCATCGAGCTGCGGCATACCTTCAACAGTTTTGATGAGCTTTTGTGTCGTCTCATCGGATGCGTGCTTATCGATAAATAACGAAATACGGGCTGTATTTTGCCAACTGCCACCGAGTGACCGTAAATTGTCAACCGCTACCCATAATGCCGCCGGTAACGCAAGGGCGATACCAATCACCAGGGTGGTCATCAAGGTTTGCAAGGGCTCGGCCAGTAGCCGCGTCAGGCTCCCGCGGGCATTGTGCCTATGGCTGGCCAACCAGCTATCAAGCACCGCGCTGCCCCGCAGTCGGCCCTGAACAGCACCGACGCCCGCCTCCCGGGTACTGACCAGCACCTTGGCTCTGGCGCGCCGACCCATCTCCTTAGGCACCGACCAGGCAACCTTCCTTGAGAGCCAGGGTTCGCTCACCCAGGCTCTGCACCAGGGCAAGGTCGTGGGTGGCAATCAGTACCGTCACCCCAACATCCCGAAACTCACGGAATAAGCACATGATTTCCCCGGAAAGCACCGGATCGAGATTGCCCGTGGGCTCATCGGCCAGCAGTATTCGAGGCTTGTGGACAACGGCGCGGGCGATGCCAACCCGCTGCTGCTCACCGCTTGATAACTGCTGGGGGTTTAACTTTTCCTTATCCAGCAGGCCGACTTTATCGAGCGAAGCCCGAACCCGTTTGCCGATTTCCTGGGGCCGGTAACCGGAAACCAGCAACGGCAGCGCAACGTTATCAAAGACCGAGCGGTCAAAAAGCAGTTGGTGGTTTTGAAAAACAACACCTACCCGGCGACGGTAGTGGGGAATCTGGCTGCGATGGAGACGGCTGAGGTTTTTACCATTAATCAGCAGCTGACCGCGGGTGGGTCGCTCCATCAGCATGATCAGTTTTAACAAGGTGCTTTTGCCGGCACCGGAGTGGCCGGTCAAAAACGCCAGCTCGCCAGCTTCCAGACTGAGATTAATATCGCTTAAGGCTTCATAGCCTTCGGCATAGCGCTTGGTGACACTATCGAAACGAATCATGCCCCGTCCGAATTTTCAGATAATAGCCCTCGAACATAATCGACAGCGTGAAAGTCACGCAGATCGTCGATACCCTCGCCCAGGCCAATGTAGCGCACCGGGATGCCATAGCGCTTGCACAGCGCCAGCACCACGCCACCCTTGGCGGTGCCATCCAGTTTGGTAAGCGCCAGACCACTTACAGTGACGGCGGCATTGAACTCCTCGACCTGGCGCACGGCGTTCTGACCGGTTCCGGCATCCAGAACCAGCAAGACTTCGTGGGGCGCCTGCTCATCCAGCTTGGCCATCACCCGTTTGACCTTGGCGAGTTCCTCCATCAGGTTACTTTTGGTATGCAGGCGTCCGGCGGTATCGGCAATCAATACATCAATACCACGGGCAGTCGCGGACTGCATGGCATCATAAATCACCGAGGCGCTGTCAGCACCGCTGTGCTGGGCGACCACCGGCACCTGGTTGCGCTCACCCCAGGCTTGCAATTGCTCAACTGCCGCTGCCCGGAAGGTATCTCCCGCGGCCAGCATCACCGACTTTCCACTGAGTTGAAATTTACGGGCCAGCTTGCCGATCGTGGTGGTTTTGCCGACTCCGTTGATGCCCACCACTAAAATCACAAAGGGTTGGCGACCGACCGGCTCCAGTGGCTGCTCGCAGGGGGAAAGCAACTCAACCATGATTTGATGCAGGGCCTTGCGCAGGGCCTGGCCGTCACTTAACTCACGACGCTTCACCCGATCGGTGAGCACATCGATAATCTCGCTACACACTTCCACGCCAACGTCGGCCATCAGTAGCTGGGTTTCGAGATCTTCAAGTGTTTGCTCATCGAGCTGGCGGCGACCGAGAAAGAGCGTTTCCAGGCCGCGGCTGGTTTTAGCCAATGCTCGACCCAACAGACCACTGGATTTTTGCGCCAGGGTGTTTTCCGTCGCCTCCGATGCGCCATCCTCGCGTTCGACGTCGCCCTTTAAAAACGGCTGCTCCCGTGCTGCCGAGGCCATACTTGGCTCGTGACCCGGAGCTCCCGCGTTTTCAGCCGGACCACCCCCTTGGTTTTCGTCCAGACCCAGTTCACAGCTTTCGTCCCGACCCTGTTCACCGCCGCCATCGGCAGATGCGGGGGCCTGGGTGCCGTCAACGGAGTCTCTGGTACGATGTCGCCAGCGTCCGAAAAGGCCCCTTTTCGACCGGGATTCACCTGTATTTTCAGTCATCAGCTCAGCAGCACCTTCGCCTTCTTACAGGCCCCGCAAAAGGCCTGTATCCTATCATCTACTCGCGTCTATCAGGAGTCGAACTGGTGCCCGGACGGCAAAAAAAAACCGCCACTCCAGCGGGGCGGGTCAGAATCATCGCCGGCAAGTGGCGAGGCCGAAGGCTCGACTTCCCCAGCCTCGACGGGCTCCGCCCCACCGGTGATCGGGTCAGGGAAACCCTGTTTAACTGGCTCCAACCCGAGTTGCCCGGTGCCCTGTGCCTGGACCTTTTCGCCGGTTCCGGCGCCCTCGGCTTTGAAGCGGTGTCACGCGGTGCCCGGCGTGTCACCCTGATTGAAAAAGACCCAAGCGCGGTGAAGGGTCTGTTACGGACTCGAGATCAGCTCGGCATCAACTCGCGGGAAGTGGAAATTATTCATCAGGACGCGCTGGCATGGTTACAAAAAGATCCCGGCGATGCCACACGCTTCGATATCGTCTTCGTCGATCCACCGTTCAACTCACCGCTGGCCGAATCGGCTCTGATAGCGCTGGAGCGACACGACTGGCTCTCGCCCGGGGCGCTGGTCTATATCGAAAGCAGTGTAACCTCAAAACACCCCGCTGGAACCTCGCCGCGCTGGCAACTCCATCGGCATCATACATTCGGCGCTGTGCTGTGCAGCTTATACCGCTACGCCTAAGTCGGAGAACTGATTGCACCGACGCGGCCCGGCATACGGGTTTGAGCGTATCGATTAATTTGTTTACCATGCCTGCCCTCTACAGAGGCAAGACCAATGAAAACTATTGTCTATCCCGGAACTTTCGACCCGATCACCAACGGCCACATCGATCTGATCGAACGCGCCTGCGCACTATTTGACAAGGTTGTACTTGGCATCGCCATCAGCGAAAAGAAGAAGCCCCTGTTTTCACTGGAAGAGCGCCAGGATCTGGCCACTGCGGCACTGGCCCATCTCTCCAACATCGAAATCCGCGGCTTCGACTGCCTGTTGATCAATTTTGTTCAGGAATGTGGTTCCACCGCGGTATTGAGGGGCCTGCGTGCGGTTTCTGATTTTGAGTACGAATTCCAGATGGCCAATATGAACCGCGCCCTGATGCCTGAATTCGAGAGCGTCTTCCTCACCCCCTCCGAACAGCACTCCTATATTTCATCGAGCCTGGTGCGGGAGATTGCGGCACTGAAGGGTGATATCACCCCCTTTGTACACAGCGTGGTTGCCGAAGCCCTGGTGAAAAAATTTGCCTGAACGTCCGTCCCACCCCGCGAGCGGCATTGACCAATTAGTGCTGACAGGTGGCGCAGTAAACCGTTGAACGGTTGCCGATGCGGACCTCCTTTAGCGTCGCGCCACAGGTCCGACAGGGCCGTCCACCACGGCCATAGACTTGCAGGGACTGCTTGAAATAACCGGGCCTACCATCTCCGCCAACAAAGTTCCGCAAAGTCGTGCCTCCGTGCTCGATGGCTGCCTCCAGCACATTGACAACGGCGTGCGCAAGCAATTCATAGCGCGCCCGGGAAATAGCACCGGCCCGAAGCCCGGGTCGGATGCCACTCAAAAAAAGTGCCTCATTGGCGTAGATATTGCCCACCCCGACCACGACTTTACTATCCATCAGAAAGCTTTTGATGGCCTGTTTACGTTTGCGCGACAGCGCATAAAGGTAGGCGCCATTGAAGCCCGCCTCCAGGGGTTCCGGTCCCAGATGGCTTAGCAACGCATGTTCAGCGGGATCACCCTCTACCCACAGGACCGCTCCAAAGCGACGCGGATCAGTGAATCGGAGACTGAGCCCCGAGTCCAGCGCCATGTCGATGTGGTCATGCTTTTCCGGCGGCTTGTTTGATTCCACTACGGACAGGCTACCGGACATCCCCAGGTGCATCATTACCGTTCCATCCGGCAGGGCGAGCAGAAGATATTTGCCGCGCCGCGCCAGACCGGTGATCCGCTGCCCGGTCAGGCGCTCGCCTAGTTCGGCAGTTACCGGCCAACGCAAGCGAGTATCGCGCACAACGACACCGCGCAGGGTTTTTCCCTGCACATGGGGCAGCAACCCCCGGCGGGTGGTTTCGACTTCCGGCAACTCAGGCATGGAGCATCCCGGAAAACGCTAAGGGCCGCTGATCAAGTCGCCCATGATTCACGGAGATCGCTGCCATTTGGTTTGATTTATCCAGTAACATTCAGCCACAAAAAACCCCGGCCTGGCCGGGGTTTCCGGAAATACCGGGCAAGTACGGCCCGAACAGATCCAGTGGATTACTTGATTTTGCCTTCCTTATAGATCACGTGCTGGCGAACTACCGGATCATACTTCTTGACTTCCATCTTTTCCGGCATGGTCCTCTTGTTTTTTGTGGTTGTGTAGTAATGGCCGGTACCTGCACTGGACACCAGCTTGATTTTATCACGGTTGGATTTGGCCATGATTCAATTCCTCCTGCTCCATCAAACGCCCAAAAAAATGACGGGGCACTATCAGCACTATATTAAATTGATGTTTAAACCTTTTCGCCGCGAGCACGCAGATCCGCCAACACGGTCTCGATGCCACGCTTATCGATGATACGCATGCCCTTGGTCGATATTCGCAATCTGACGAAGCGCTTCTCTGCCTCGACCCAAAATCGGTGGCTTTGCAGATTCGGCTCGAAGCGCCGTCGGGTGCGGTTTTTGGCGTGGGAAACGTTGTTGCCGCTCATGGGCCTTTTACCCGTAACCTGACACACTCTGGACATGATTCTGACTCCGTTGACCGGCCCTCCACGTGCCGAACCAGCTGTTTGCGCGACAGGCGCGGCGCCGGTTGGGGAGGGGAAAAAATGAGGCGCGTGTTATACCAGAGCGACCCGCCTAAAGCAACTGTAAATGTCTAGCACGACGCCTGGCCATGCGCTTACAGCAAGCCCCGCTCCGCCAGGGATACCTGCTCGCCACGACCGATAATTATATGATCCAGCACCCGGATATCCACCAGCCGCAGAGCGTCCTGAAGACGTTGGGTAATGGCTTCATCGGCGGAACTCGGTTCGGCTACTCCCGATGGGTGGTTATGGGCAAAAATAATTGCTGCCGCGTTGTGATGCAAGGCCTGCCTGACTACCTCGCGGGGATAGACACTGGCGCCATCAATAGTGCCGCGAAAAAGCTCCTCCACCGCTAGCAAGCGATGCCGGGTATCCAGGTACAGCACCATGAATACTTCGTGGGCGTAGTCATGGAGGTGAGCGCGAATAAAATCCGTGACTGCCGCGGGGTTGCCGAGCACCGCTGTTCCTGAAAGCTGCTCGCCCAAATGGCGGCGTGATAATTCCAACGCCGATTGCAACTGCGTATATTTGGCTTCGCCGAGACCTTTTACGGCGCAAAATCGTTGCCGATCGGCCCGTAGCAGCGGCGAAATACCACCAAACTCCGTCAATAGTGACCGCGCCAGGTCCACTGCGGAAAGCCCCGGAATGCCGGTGCGCAGAAAAATCGCCAGCAGCTCGGCATCACTGAGCGCGCGGGCACCGAGTGCGAGCAATTTTTCCCGGGGACGCTCGCCTTCGGGCCAATCCTTGATGCTCATTACAGATCCTTCCGTGCT
>JBECKV010000146.1:0-10528 GCA_040235495.1 Porticoccaceae bacterium | reverse complement strand
TCCGCGCCATAATCCAGCGCTTTCATCAAGCGGGTGGGCGCGTTGCGAATATGCAGGGGGACCTCCAGGCTACCCGTGGTTCGGACATCCCTGCCCGCCGCGCCAAAAGCCTTGTACACGGCATTGCTTTTCGGCGCCACGGCCATGTAGACCACGGCCTGGGCAATGGCCAGTTCGCCTTCGGGGCTGCCCAGACGCTCCTGCACCTCCCAGGCATCCAGGGCGATACGCAATGCCCTCGGGTCGGCATTGCCGACATCCTCGCTGGCCATGCGCAGTACGCGCCGGGCGATATACAGGGGATCACAGCCACCATCGAGCATGCGCGCGAGCCAATAGAGGGCGGCATCAGGTGATGAACCGCGCACCGCTTTGTGCAGCGCCGAAATCTGATCGTAAAAGGACTCACCGCCCTTATCAAAACGTCGGTAGCTACTGACCAGCAGCTGTTCCACCAGCGCCTGGCCGATAAGCGCCGGTTCGGACTCGGTCCCCTCCAGCAGGTCACTGGCGATTTCCAGAAGATTCAACGCGCGACGGGCGTCACCATCGGCAGCGTTGATGATCAGATCGCGGGCTTCCTCGCTCAGGCCGTAACGGCCACCCAGGCCCTTGTCGCGGTCACTCAGTGCTCGATTCAGAACGCCGGCCAAATCCTCCTTGCCCAAAGGCTTCAACAGATACACCCGGCAGCGGGATAAGAGCGCATTGTTAAGCTCAAAAGAGGGATTTTCGGTAGTGGCGCCAATAAAAATCACCGTGCCGTTTTCCACATAGGGCAGAAAGGCGTCCTGCTGAGACTTATTGAAGCGGTGCACTTCATCAACAAACAGAATAGTGTTGCGACCACGGGCGTCTCTTTCCTCTTCAGCGCTTGCGACCGCCTGACGAATCTCCTTGACACCGGCAAGCACCGCGGAAATGGCGATAAAGTGGGCATGGGCGGTGTCGGCGATCATTTTCGCCAGCGTGGTTTTGCCCACCCCGGGCGGACCCCAGAAAATCATCGAGTGCAGTTCACCAGCGACAATGGCCTGGCGCAGCGGCTTGCCCTGGCCCAGCAGGTGGCGCTGACCGACAAATTCATCGACGCCGCGTGGCCGCATTCGCGCCGCCAGCGGCTGATAGACGGACTGGGAGAACAGGCTCTCAGTCATCGCGAATAATGTCTACACCCGGGGGTGGATCAAAGCTAAACAGGGTGGCCTCGACGCTCTGGTTGAGGACTACGTTTTCAAAGCCAATCCGCGTGCGCTGGTCGAGGGAGTCTATGATTGTGATGCTCTCCGGCAATCCACCCCGTAATAACAACGTCAGCTGCCGATAAATACTCTGTTCATTGCGGGGAATCAGGCTGAAATGACACTGACTTGAATCCGGTCCCTCGAAGTTCACGACATAGGCGCTGCCCAACTGATCCGTGTTTCCGGTCAGAAGCAGAGCCGGTGCTTCGCCGAGATTCTGGTCAAAGGGTTTGATGATCACCTGCTCCAGATCGGGGTCATACAGCCACAGGGTGAGGCCATCGCTGATAACCCATTGCTGCATGGGGTTTTCAACCAGCCAGCGAATTCTGCCTGGCGCCGCAACCACCATGCTGCCGCTGCTATCCTGAATCAGGTAATTATCGCTGGAATATAGCTGCTGCTGAAAATCGGCCCTGACGCTGCGGATATCGCCCAGGCAGTTTTTCAGGGCCAGCAGTGCGTCGTTGCCGGCATAACTGTTACCCCAAAGCACACTCAGTAAGCACGAAAGAACAATCAAGCTCGGGAAAGTCGGCTTCATAACTGTCGGACCGGACTCAGGCTCGTCGGTTGGGCACCAGTACTTCGCGATTGCCGTTAGCGCCCATTTCACTGACGACACCCGCCTGCTCCATGGCTTCGATCAGGCGCGCCGCGCGGTTGTATCCGACACGCAACTTGCGCTGTACCGAGGAAATCGAGGCTCGACGGCTTTCGATGACAAAGTTGACCGCTTCGTCATACAGGGCATCACTCTCGGCATCATCCTCGCCGGCCTCCTCGCCACTGCTGTAACCGGGTACGGGAATGCCCGCGGTGCTCCGCTCATCGGTAATCTCGTCCAGATAATCGGGCCGGCCCCGTGATTTTAATTCCGCCACCACCTTGTGAACTTCATGATCGTCGACAAAGGCGCCATGCACCCGGATCGGCACCCCGGTGCCCGCGGGCAGATAGAGCATATCGCCATGACCTAGGAGCTGCTCGGCTCCGCCCTGATCAAGGATGGTGCGGGAATCGATTTTTGATGAGACTTGAAAAGCGATGCGCGTGGGCACATTTGCCTTGATCAGGCCGGTAATCACATCCACGGAGGGTCGCTGGGTCGCCAGTATGAGGTGGATGCCGGCGGCGCGGGCCTTCTGGGCGATGCGGGCAATCAACTGTTCCACCTTTTTACCGACGATCATCATCATGTCGGCGAACTCATCGATAACCACGACGATATTGGGCAATTTTCTCAGTTCGGGCGCACTGGCCGATTCAAAATCAGCATCCACCACCGTCAGGGGGTCCGATTGCCAGAACGGATCGAGGATGGGCGCACCGGCGTCGCTGGCCTCCCTGACTTTGCGGTTGTAGCCGGCCAGATTACGCACCCCCAGTTCCGCCATCAGCTTGTAGCGTCGCTCCATTTCCCCAACGCACCAGCGCAGGCCGCTGGCGGCATCCTTCATATCCGTGATTACCGGTGTCAGCAGGTGGGGAATATCATCGTAAACCGATAATTCCAGCATCTTGGGGTCGACCAGAATCAGGCGCACATCCTCGGGCGAGGCCTTGAACAACAAGCTCAGGAGCATGGCGTTGATACCCACCGATTTACCGGACCCGGTCGTTCCGGCGACCAGCAAATGGGGCATTTTGCCCAGATCCGCTATCACCGGATGACCGGAAATATCGTGACCCAAAGCCAGGGACAGCGCCGACTTGGCCTCGTCATACTCAGCGCTGGCCAGCACATCTCCCAGATAGACGGTTTCCCGGTGTTCGTTGGGGATCTCGATGCCAATCACCGATTTACCCGGTATCACCTCCACCACACGCACGCTGACCACCGCCAGCGATCGGGCCAGGTCACTGGCAAGATTGGTGATCCGACTGGCCTTGACACCGGGCGCCGGCTGTACTTCAAACCGGGTGATCACGGGACCGGGCAGTACCTCCACCACTTCCACCTCGATGCCAAAATCCTGCAGCTTGAGTTCCAACAGGCGAGACATGGCCTCCAGGGATTCCTTGGAAAAAGCCTTGTCACTGGCGCCACCGCTACGATCCAGAAGCTCCAGCGGCGGCAGTTCCGCGGAAACGTACTCCCTAAACAACGGCTCCTGCTTTTCCTTTTCGAGCCGGACACTGGTAGGCGGTGTTTTTTCGGGCGCCTTGATTACCGGCTCCTTGCGCTCGGCCCTGGCCTTGATCCTTTTCTCGACCGTGCTTTTGCGTACCTCGACCGCCGCTTCGGACAATTCCTGCTCTCTCCGCTGACTCAGCCACTGGCTGAATCTGAAACGGAAAAAATCATAAATCGACAAGGTAATCCGTCCGGTGCTATCAATCACCCTCAACCAGGACAGGTCGGTAAACACGGTGATACCAAATAAAAACACCGCCACCAGGATAAGCGTGCTGCCGGCATAGCTAAACGCTGAAGCCGCCGCCGCGCCCACCGCGCTGCCGAGGATGCCGCCAACGCCGTTGGGTAAACCGGACTCCCCGCCGCCATGGTGCAGATCCGCCAGCGCCGTGGCAGTAGTCATGACCAGAACCAGGCCAAGGCCGCGCAGACAGAAGCTCAGCCAGTCGAAGCCCCCATCTTCCGTTCTGCGCCGCTGAAACACGTTCCAGGCGCGCAGAATCAACAGGCCGGGAATCAGGTAGGCCAACCAGCCGGCCAGGGAATACAGGATGTCCGCGAGCCATGCCCCAGCAACCCCAGCGGCATTCTGGACAGTGCCGCCGTCACCGCCAGCATACGAGAAACTCGGGTCATTCCTCGAATAGGTGGTTAAGGCAATCAGCATATAGGCGCTGACAGCAAGCCAGCCCAGCAGCGCGCCCTCCTGGCGCAATAACCGCCGCCGCCAGGGCGTGAGTAATCCGGCGTCGGTATCAGCCGCGGGCGACGCCTCCGCTTTGCGTCCACCACGAGATTTGTTTAACGACTTAGAAGCTGCCAAAACGCCTGCACCTCACCTCTATTTGCTGTACTGCTGGAATCATCACCTGGCTTTTGGGGCGGTCGACCGTGGTCTCCGGTCGAGGCTTTAATTATCATAGCACCCCGCTTGGCTTCGTCGCTCAACAGGCCAGCTTGTCGAAACGCTCACAAAATTCACGGGAGATACACAAGTACCATGGTCGAGCCTTCCCATCACCGACTTATCATTCTCGGCTCCGGTCCCGCCGGCTGGTCAGCCGCCATCTATGCCGCCCGTGCCAATCTCAAGCCGATGGTCATTACCGGCGTTCAGCAGGGTGGCCAGCTGACCACGACTACCGACGTCGACAACTGGCCCGGCGATAATGACGGGGTCCAGGGCCCAGAACTCATGTCACGCATGCAAAAACACGCCGAACGCTTTGATACTAAAGTGATTTTAGATCATATCGAAGAAGTGGAGCTGGGACAACGGCCTTTTGTCCTGCGCGGCAGCCAGCACTACACCTGCGATGCCTTGATCATTGCCACCGGCGCCTCGGCCAGTTACCTCGGCCTGCCCTCCGAGCAAGCCTTCATGGGCAAGGGGGTCAGCGCCTGCGCGACCTGTGATGGCTTTTTTTATCGTGACCAGAAAGTGGCCGTTATCGGCGGTGGCAATACCGCCGTGGAGGAAGCCCTGTATCTGTCCAATATCTGTCGCGAAGTGGTGCTGGTACACCGGCGTGATGCCTTACGCGCCGAAAAAATCATGCAGGATAAACTCTTTGACAGGGCTAAAAACGGCAATATCACCATCAAGTGGAATCACACCCTGAGCGAAGTGCTGGGCGATAACGGGGGTGTCACCGGAATGCGAATCGATAGCACCCGGGGGGAAGGCTCCACCGATATCGACCTCAGCGGCGTATTTATCGCCATTGGCCACAAACCCAACACCGATATTTTCGCGGGCCAGTTGGATATGAGTAACGGCTACATTACCACCCGGGGCGGCCTGTCCGGCGAAGCGACGGCCACCAGTATAGCCGGCGTGTTCGCCGCCGGCGATGTCGCCGATCACGTCTACCGCCAGGCGGTAACGTCCGCGGGCACCGGCTGCATGGCGGCCCTGGACGCCGAGCGCTACCTGGATGACCTGGCTTGAGTGGTAACTGGCGGGAGCGGGGGTCAGGACCGGACGGAAGCTAAAAATGACCGCCCGACAATGATCGCACGGCAATGACTGACAGTCCCTTGCGCGTGCATGTTCTCGACCCCGATCGAGTCCGGTTTCCGGATCCGAGCGGGGCGCTTGAAGATCCCAACGGCTTGTTGGCCTTGGGCGGGAATCTGAAACCGGAGACGCTGATGACGGCCTACCGTGCGGGCATATTTCCCTGGTATGAACAGCATCAACCCATCCTGTGGTGGAGCCCGGATCCCCGCGCCGTGCTCCGTCCCGAGCACATGCACATCTCCCGAAGCCTGCGCAAGAGCCTTCGTCAGGGACGCTACCAAATTACCTCCGACACCGCGTTTCCCGAGGTTATTCGCGCCTGCGCGCAAAGACCGCGCCCGGCTCAGGGCACCTGGATTACGACCGCAATGATAGCCGCCTACTGTCGCCTTCACGATCTGGGCCACGCCCACTCCGTGGAATGCTGGATGAATGGCGAACTTGCAGGCGGTCTATACGGAGTCGCGGTGGGTGGAATTTTTTGTGGCGAATCCATGTTCAGCCGCCGAGCCAACGCTTCAAAAATAGCTTTAGTGCATCTGGTTTACGCGTTGCGGGACGCCGGTTTCGCACTGCTAGACTGCCAGGTCGGCAATGAACATCTGTTTTCCCTGGGCGCTACCATGATCAGGCGCGAAGACTTTCTCGCCATTCTCCACGAACACGTGAATACCACAATCAGCTGGCCACAATCACGTATTTCCGTTAGCGTATCGGCGAATCATGACAGCACGGCCAGACCATGACCCGCGACATTTCCTCGGATCTGAAAAAAATCCGGCTCTACCTGACCGAATCCCATCCCTGTAGCTATCTGGAAGGCCGGGACGCGGTGACGGCCTTTGTCGATCCGAAGCTCCAAATCAGCGGCGATGTCTACAGTCACCTGTCCCTGCTGGGTTTTCGGCGCAGTGGCGAATATGTTTACAAACCCCACTGTCTGAGCTGCAAAGCCTGCATCCCCGCCCGCATTCCCGTCGCCAGCTTCAAACCCAACCGTTCGCAGCGCCGCTGCCTGCAGAAAAACGCCGATATCGTGGTCACCTCCTCGGATAGCATCGATCTGGCCGAGCATTACGCGCTTTACGCGCGCTATATCGATCGACGCCACAGCGACGGCGACATGTATCCTCCCTCGCTAAAACAGTTCGAGACCTTTCTGGGCTCGGCCTGGGACTGCACCCGTTACCTTGAATTTCGCCGCGACGGCGCGCTGGTTTGCGGAGCGGTTGTCGACTGGCTGAGCAGTGGCCTATCAGCCATCTACACTTATTTCGACCCCGACCTCGGCGATCGCAGCCTGGGTATCCACGCGATACTGAAGCAGATTGACCTGACCCGGGAATACCATCTCGATTACGTCTATCTCGGCTACTGGATTCGGGATAGCGGGAAAATGCGCTATAAATCCGATTTCCACCCCCTGCAGCTTTACGTCGACAACACCTGGCTTAACGTCGGTTGACACCGACTCTTCGATTTTTCCAGACGCGCTGATTTTTGCCACGGATCGACTTTTAAGGCAGAATGCCGCCCGGTTTAAGGCTGACAATCCAACCCGCGGGTCGGTTGGCCTTTAAAAACGGCTGGTTTAATTTATTAATACTGCGAGCACCTATGGCGAAAGAAGATCATATTGAAATGGAAGGAGAAGTCATCGATACCCTTCCCAACACGACGTTCCGCGTAAAACTGGACAATGGACACGTTATTACCGCCCATATCTCCGGCAAAATGCGTAAGCACTACATCAGAATCCTGACCGGTGATCGCGTCACCGTTGAACTGACTCCCTACGATCTGAGCAAGGGCCGAATTACCTTTCGGGCGCGCTAGGGAAACCATATCCCCCAGTCATTGCCCGCGACGGCGTAGCTACCGGGACTATCGATCCGTTAGCGAACGTCTCCCCACCAGGAACCGAGCACTGCCTATCCCAGCCCCCGGGCTCCTAGCTCCTCAACTCCCCACCTCCGCTTTACCAAAGCCCTGTTTCTGGATACAGCGCTTGCCTGCGCCCTTGCGCCGCTTTTCTTTGTCCCTTGTGCCGCTTTTCTTTGTTGTGTATGGCGGAGCGCTCCCTATCGTCAATCAGGCCGCCTCTGATTCGACACTCAAATCATCATCCCGGACGCTGACTTTCACCCGGCCACCGCCGGTCGACAAACTGCCGAATAGCACTTCCTCGGCCAGAGGCTTTTTGAGTTTTTCCTGAATCAGTCTGGCCATGGGACGAGCACCCATCTTCTCGTCATAACCATGCTCGGCCAGCCACTGCCGCGCAGCTTCATCCACTTCCAGGGTAACTTTTTTATCGTCCAGCTGGGCCTGAAGCTGGGTGAGAAATTTGTCAACCACGGTTTTGATCACCTCTTCGCTGAGCGGCCCAAACTGGATAATGGCGTCCAGGCGATTACGAAATTCGGGTGCAAACATCCTTTTCACCGCTTCCATGCCATCACTACTATGATCCTGCCGGGTAAAGCCGATGGAGGCGCGATTCATATTTTCGGCGCCAGCGTTGGTGGTCATTATCAGGATGACATTGCGAAAATCCGCCTTGCGACCATTGTTGTCGGTCAAGGTGCCATGATCCATCACCTGCAACAGCAGATTGAACACGTCCGGGTGCGCCTTCTCGATTTCATCCAGCAAGACTACCGAATGCGGGTGCGTGGTAACCGCGTCCGTGAGCAAGCCGCCCTGGTCAAAACCGATGTAGCCGGGCGGCGCGCCAATCAGCCGCGAGACCGTATGCCGTTCCATGTATTCGGACATATCAAAGCGCAGCAGTTGCACACCGAGCATTTCCGCCAATTGTTTGGAGACTTCCGTTTTTCCCACCCCGGTGGGGCCGGCAAACAGAAAGGAGCCAATGGGTTTGTCACCATCGCGCAGGCCCGCGCGCGCCAGTTTAATGGCCGCATCCAGGCCCTGTATGGCTTCGTCCTGGCCGAACACGACCATCTTCAGCTTGCTGGCAAGGCCCCGCAGCTGTTCCTTGTCCGAGCTGGAAACACTTTTGGGCGGAATACGCGCGATCTTGGCGACCACGGCCTCGATATCACTACTGGTGATACTTTTCTTGCGCCGGGATAGGGGCTGCAATTGTTGATACGCACCGGCCTCGTCGAGTACGTCGATGGCCTTGTCGGGCAAAAAGCGGTCATTGATGTATTTGGCCGCCAACTCCGCGGCACTCTTCAGCGCACCCTGGGTAAACCGCAAACCGTGATGCTCCTCGAAGCGGGACTTGAGGCCCTTGAGAATGGTGATGGTTTCCTCGATCGAAGGCTCGGGTACGTCGATCTTCTGAAAGCGTCGGGACAGGGCCTTGTCCTTTTCAAAAATACCGCGGTATTCCTGGTACGTGGTGGAACCCAGGCAACGGATCTTGCCCGAGGTAAGCAGGGGCTTGAGCAGATTCGAGGCGTCCATGACACCCCCTGATGCTGCTCCGGCGCCGATGATGGTATGGATTTCATCGATGAACAGAATGGCTTTTTCCTGCTTTTCCAGCTCCCCGAGCAGGCCCTTGAAACGCTTCTCGAAATCCCCCCGGTATTTGGTGCCGGCAAGCAGGGCGCCCAGATCAAGGGAATAAACGACACTGCCCTCCAGGGGTTCGGCCACCTCGCCCTCGACTATCATCTTCGCCAGTCCCTCGGCGATGGCGGTCTTGCCAACACCGGATTCCCCCACCAGCAGGGGGTTGTTCTTGCGCCGTCTAAGGAGAATCTGCCCTACTCTTTCCAGTTCCAGACTCCGCCCCACCAGAGGATCGATATAGCCTTTTCCCGCCTGATCGTTGAGGTTGACCGCAAACTGAGACAAGGGTGAGGCTTGCCCCTCTTCACCGTGCGCACCGCCCTCATCGACATTTTCGCCAGCACTTTCCCGACCCTCCGAAGCGGCACCGTTTTTGCCGATTCCATGGGCAATAAAATTCACCAGATCAATCCGGGAGATATTCTGCAGCCGCAAAAAGTAAACAGCCTGGCTTTCCTGCTCGGTAAAAATCGCCACCAGCACATTGGCCCCCTGAACTTCCTTTTTGCCGGACGACTGGACGTGGAAAATCGCCCGCTGGATGACGCGCTGAAAAGCCAGGGTCGGCTGGGCTTCGTGATCGACATCATCATTGGGAAATACGGGCGTAGTCGAATCGATAAACTCGTTCAGATCCCGCCGTAGCGTCGTCACGTCAGCGCCACAGGCCTTGAGTACGCCCAGGGCGGAGTTATCGTCCAGCAAGGCCAGCAGCAGATGCTCAACCGTCATGAACTCATGATGTTTCGATGTCGCATTCTGAAAAGCGACATTCAAGGTCAGTTCCAACTCGCGACTCAGCATACGCGCGCTCCGCTAGTTATCATCATCTTCACCATTATCAGAGGGTTCTATCTCGCACAAAAGGGGATGCTCATTGGCCCGGGCGTAGCGATTGACCTGCCCTGCCTTGGTCTCGGCGACCTCCCGTGTAAAGACGCCACAGACGCCCTTACCTTCAGTGTGAACCTTGAGCATGACCCGCACCGCCAGTTCGCGTTCCATGGCAAAAAACCGCTCCAGAACATCGACCACGAACTCCATCGGGGTATAGTCATCATTGAGCAAAACCACCTTGTACATCGGCGGCCTCTTCAGCTTTGGCGGCGCCTCCTCTACCAGCGAGCCGAGTGAACCGTTCGTCCCATCTTCATCGGAATCGGCCTGGGCCAGCAGCCGTCGGGTCATTAAATCAGTCATGGGCATAGAATAACGTGAGCGGCATCATCTTGCATCCAGTCACCGCGTAACATTTATTTATAGATGCCCTGACGGTTGAGGACAAGAACCATGTATGGGTCTTGACTTAAATCGCCTTTAGCGTTAGAACAGCGGCGTTCGCGAATATAACAAAACCAACACGACGCGCGACGATACTGATAAATAATCAATAATTAAGACAGTACAGTATGATCAGGAGGCAACCCCCATGCCGACAGGAACAGTAAAGTGGTTCAACAACGCCAAGGGCTATGGCTTCATCCTTTCGGAAGAAAGCGGCGAAGATATTTTTGCCCACTACACTGCCATTGATATGGAAGGCTATAAAACCCTTAAAGCGGGCCAGGTGGT
>JBECKV010000137.1:0-3567 GCA_040235495.1 Porticoccaceae bacterium | reverse complement strand
GCACCAGGCCCAGTTCGTTGGCCTTGCGGGCCAGCAGGCCGGCGGCGACCACGTTGCGGGGGTTGCTGGTGTTGGTGCAACTGGTAATGGCGGCAATGATGACCGCGCCATCGGGCATTTCGCCCGGCTTTTCCTCCCATTTTCCGGCAATACCCCTGGCCGCCAGTTCGCGGGTAGCGAGCCTGGCATGGGGGTTGGAAGGCCCGGCCATGGTGCGTTCCACGGCGGACAGGTCAAAGGTCAGCACGCGCTCGTATTCGGCGGTTTTCAGGGCGTCGGCCCAGAGACCGGTATGTTTGGCATAGGTTTCCACCAGGGCGACCTGGGCCGGCTCGCGACCGGTCAGGGTCAGGTAGTCGATGGTTTGCTCATCGATATAGAACATGGCGGCGGTGGCGCCATACTCCGGCGTCATATTGGAGATGGTCGCCCGGTCACCGATGCTGAGACTGGACGCGCCGGTGCCGTAGAACTCGAGATAGGCGCCCACCACGCGCTCCTGGCGCAGGAATTCGGTCAATACCAGCACGATGTCGGTGGCGGTAATACCGGGCTGGCGTTTGCCGGTCAGTTCGACGCCGACAATATCGGGCAGGCGCATCATCGAGGGGCGACCGAGCATCACGGTCTCGGCTTCCAGGCCGCCGACGCCGACCGAAATCACGCCCAGGGCATCGACGTGGGGGGTATGGCTGTCGGTGCCGATGCAGGTGTCGGGGAAGGCCACGCCCTCGCGAACCTGAACCACCGGTGACATTTTCTCCAGGTTGATCTGGTGCATGATGCCGTTGCCGGCGGGGATGACATCGACATTCTCAAAGGCGGTTTTGGTCCACTCGATAAAGTGGAAGCGGTCTTCGTTGCGCCGGTCCTCGATCTCGCGGTTTTTCCGGAACGCATCGGGGTCAAAGCCGCCACATTCCACGGCCAGGGAGTGATCGACGATCAACTGGGTTGGCACCACCGGATTGACCTTGGCGGGGTCACCGCCCTTCTCGGCGATGGCGTCGCGCAGGCCCGCGAGGTCGACCAGGGCAGTCTGGCCGAGGATATCGTGACAGACGACGCGCGCCGGGTACCAGGGAAAGTCGAGGTCGCGCTTGCGCTCGATCAGCTGCTTGAGCGAGTCGGTCAGGGCCTCGGGCTCGCAGCGGCGCACCAGTTGCTCGGCAAGAATGCGCGAGGTGTAGGGCAGTTTGTCGTAGGCGCCGGACTCGATGGCATCGACCGCCGCGCGGGTGTCAAAGTAATCCAGGTCGGTGCCCGGCAGGGGCTTGCGATAGTCGCTATTCATAACTTTACAAAATACTCTAAATAAATTGATTAACCTATTGAAATAAAAAAGGAGCACCTATTAATTGGTACCCCTTTTCTTGTGTTCACACAGCCATTGCTCCAGCTATCAACGCGCTCCGATGGCCGGCACCTTGCGCAGCTCCTCGCCGGTGTATTCGGCGCTCGGGCGAATGATGCGGTTGTCGGCGCGCTGTTCGAAGACGTGGGCAGCCCAGCCGGTCAGGCGGCTCATCACGAAGATGGGCGTGAACAGCTTGGTGGGGATGGCCATGAAGTGATAGGCCGATGCATGAAAAAAATCGGCGTTGCAGAACAGCTTTTTCTCCCGCCACATCACCTCTTCGCAACGGACGGATACCGGATACAGCACGGTATCACCGACATCGGCGGCCAGTTTCTCCGACCATTCCTTGATGATGGCGTTGCGCGGATCGGATTCGGAATAGATCGCGTGGCCAAAGCCCATGATTTTTTCCTTACGCTCCAGCATACCCATCATTTCCTGTTCGGCGTGATCGGCGCTGGTGAACTTCTCGATCATGTCCATGGCCGCTTCGTTGGCGCCGCCATGGAGGGGACCGCGCAGGGAGCCGATAGCACCGGTAACGCAGGAATGCAGATCGGACAAGGTCGAGGCGCAGACACGCGCGGTAAAGGTCGAGGCGTTGAACTCATGCTCGGCGTAGAGAATCAGCGATACGTTCATGACCCGCTCGTGCAAGGCGCTGGGCTTTTCACCGCGCAGCATATGGAGAAAGTGAGCGCCGATGGAGGCGTCGTCGGTCTCGGTCTCGACTTTGACGCCGTCGTGGCTGAAGCGATACCAGTAACAGATGATGGAAGGAAAAACAGCCAGCAGGCGATCAGCGATCTCATCCTGTTGAGTGAAATCCTGTTCCATTTCCAGATTACCGAGAAAGGAACAGCCCGTGCGCAGCACGTCCATGGGGTGAGCCGAAGCGGGAATACGTTCCAGAACATCCTTCAGCGCGCCGGGCAGGCCACGCAGCCCCTTGAGCTTGGTTCGGTAGGCATCCAGTTCGCTCTGCGTTGGCAGCGCGCCCTTCAAAATAAGATGCGCGACTTCTTCAAAGACGCAATTTTCAGCCAGATCCTTGACATCGTAGCCGCGATAGGTGAGTCCGGAGCCTTCCTTGCCAACCGTTGACAGCGCGGTTTTTCCCGCCACCTGACCGCGCAAACCGGCGCCTGATAGTTGTTTTGCCATAACGTTTTTCCTCTCTGCTCGTCTCTACTCCGTAGCTAGCGGAATGTCTTATTTATTTTTGCCTTCGGCAAAAAGCTGATCCAGTTTTTCCTCGTAGGCGTGGTAGCCGAGATATTCGTAGAGCTCCATCCGGGTCTGCATCATATCGATCACAGCCGTCTGATCACCCTGCTCCAGAATGCTGGTGTAAACCGCCTCCGCCGCCTTGCTCATGGCGCGAAAGGCCGATAGCGGGTAGAGCACCATATCGACGCCCCACTCTGCCAACTTGGCCTTATTGTACAGCGGCGTCTGACCAAACTCAGTGATATTGGCCAGCAAGGGGACATCGAGGCCGGCCCTGAAAGCGCGGTAGTGCGCCTCTTCGTTTACCGCCTCGGCAAAGATACCGTCGGCGCCCGCTTCGACACAGGCCTGGGCTCGCTCGATGGCTTTTGCCAAACCTTCCTGGGCGAAGGCGTCGGTCCGGGCCATGATAAAGAAATTATCATCGGTGCGCGCATCGACCGCGGCTTTTACGCGATCGGCCATTTCCTCCAGGCTGACGATTTCCTTGTTCGGGCGATGGCCGCAGCGTTTTTGCGCCACCTGATCCTCAATATGCACGGCCGCCGCGCCGGCACGGATCGTTTCCTTGACGGCGCGGGCGATATTAAACGCACCGCCCCAGCCGGTATCGATATCCACCAGCAGCGGCAGTCTGGTGGCCGCGGTAATTCTGCGTACGTCCTCAAGCACATCATTGAGACTGGTCATGCCCAGATCGGGCAGGCCGTAGGACGCGTTGGCGACACCGCCACCGGATAGGTAGACGGCCTGGTGGCCGATGCGCTCCGCCATCATCGCGCAGTAGGGGTTGATGGCGCCCACCACCTGCAAGGGTTTATTGGCTTCGACGGCGGCACGAAAACGGCCGCCGGGGCTTGAATTTCCGGACATGTTGCATCCTCTCCTGGCTGGGGTAGTTTATCCTTTCAATTGCAAAAGCGCCCGCTCAACGGCCGCGTATCTGCCGCTCGATATTGATGCGCGAGGCTCTGATA
>JBECKV010000114.1:0-18094 GCA_040235495.1 Porticoccaceae bacterium | reverse complement strand
GCGTAGACCACGTCGTTGTATTTGGCGACAATGTGATTGAGTACTTCTTCCTGACTTTTACGGATATCGACAAAAAATATGTGTTTGCCCTCGGCCAGGGCCTGTTCGAATTGCCGGAACTGATTGTGTGGCTCCTGAATGCCGAAAAAGCCGCCTTCCCAGGTACAGAAACCGAGTACCACGATAGACAGACAGATAAAGGGTACCCAGGTCCATTGTTGTGGCAAGCCGAGTAAATAGGCGATCAGCAGAACCAGAGGGGCCGCAATGATGCCTATCAGCGCGCCACGCTTCATGGATCGAACCACGTCGGTACGCATAACCGCTTCTACTTCGTGCAAATGATGGTGTTGGGCGACACCGGCGTCGTCGGTGCTGAGTACATGGATCTGGGGCGTTACAAAACCCGAGTTTTCCAGTTCATACTCAAGCTTGTCCAATTCATCCAGACTACTGCTGACAAAATAATGGCGTTTCATCTTCCAGCCTCCACATGTCGTCAAGACAAAGGGTTGTGAGACGGCGGTTCTCGCGTCGGCGCCGCGTCAATACCAATATAGACCCTTTGGCGCCGACCGAGTTTGCCGGCTTTCACGCAGCCAATCCCTGGAGTGGCTTGATTACAGGTGTCGCGGAATTGAGAGGATTCGACTGCCCGTGTGGATCCGTGAAAGAAAATCCGCGAATCTGAACAAATTAGCTGAAAACAGCACCGATTTGCGGGAGGTGAAGGCGTGTTTGGATAATTCCGGCCTTCCGGCGGCCGGAGTAGTTAAGTTATTAAAAATCTGTTTTTATAACAAAAAATTCCATTTGATCGGGCTCCGCGAAGATCCTCGGGCCGGCGCTCCGAGGTGGTCTGGATGGGGCTACGGAGTCCTCCCGCTTATTTCTTTGCCACCGCTTCGGTGGGCAGGTTCGCCTGGGTCCAGGCCTCGAAACCACCACCGATGTGGCAGATATTCCCCAGGCCCATATTCTGGAGTGCCTGAGTGGCGAGCGCCGAGCGGTGGCTTTTAGCACAGTAGAACACCAGTTTCTTGCCCGAGGAAAAAATATCCCGATGGTATTCACTTTCGGGGTCGGCCCAAAATTCGAGCATGCCCCGAGGTGCGTGTACGGCGCCGGGAATTTTGCCATCCCGGTAGAGTTCGCGAATATCCCGGATGTCGATAATTGCGGCGGCGCTATCGTCCACCAGGTTTTGGGCCTCCTCGACACTGATGGTTTCGATTTCCCCCATGGCCCGTTCGACTAACTCTTTGACACTGACTTTCATGATAAGCACCTGTTGTCCTGACTATGGCTTGAAAAGCGACCATGTTAGCGCAGTGGCTTTGCATGGCAAGACTCTGCTTATACACTGGGGCCGCTAAAATCAGCCAACCAATAATTAAAGTGTCGATAGAGGGGATCACCATGGAGTACCGAAAACTCGGTAACACTAAACTGGACGTCAGCGCCATTTGCCTGGGCACCATGACCTGGGGCGAGCAAAACACGCTCGACGAAGCGTTGACGCAGATGGATTACGCGCTTGCCGAGGGGGTAAATTTTTTTGACACCGCGGAAATGTATCCGGTGCCGCCAAGGGCCGAGACCCAGGGTGCCACCGAGTCCTGTATTGGCGAATGGTTCGCCCGTAGTGGCAAGCGTAAGGAGGTGATCCTGGCGACCAAGGTAAGTGGCCGCTCCGATGCCACGGGTGACTGGAAGCACCTGCGCGGCGGTCCCCGACTAAACAGCGCGCACATCAATCAGGCGGTGCGTGATTCCCTGAAACGCCTGCGCACCGACTACATCGATCTGTATCAGGTGCACTGGCCGGAGCGGACCACCAATTTTTTTGGCCAACTCGGCTATCGCCATCGCCAACAGGATGACCTGGTGACGATCGAGGAAACACTGAGCGCACTCTCGGATCTGGTCAAGCAGGGCCTGGTGCGTTATATCGGGGTCAGCAATGAAACCCCCTGGGGCGTGGGTGAATATCTGCGTGGTGCGCGGGCCAACGAGCTGGAGCGCATCGTCTCCATTCAGAACCCCTACAACCTGCTCAATCGCAGTTTTGAAGTGGGGCTCGCCGAAGTGGCCATCCGGGAAAAGGTGGGCCTGCTGGCTTATTCGCCCCTGGCCATGGCCATGCTGAGCGGCAAGTACCAGAACGGTCAGCGACCAGAGGGTGCTCGCCTGACTCGCTACAAACGCTTCCAACGCTATTCCGGTGAGCACGCGGTAGCGGCCGCGGACGCTTATGTTGAGTTCGCGCGGCAGCGGGGCCTCGACCCGGCCACCATGGCGCTGGCCTTTGTTAATGCACAGCCCTTTGTGACCAGTAATATCATTGGCGCCACCAAGCTCGAACAGTTGCAAGCCAACATCGCTAGTATCAATTGTCAGCTGGATGAAGAGACCCTACAGGGTATCGAGGCCATTCACCGGCGTTATTCCAACCCGGCGCCCTAAGTAGTTGGGGCTTTGGCGCCATCGTGATCCTTGATCATCATGGTCAGGCGCGAGATGCAGATCAGGCGCTGCTGCTGGTCGCGAATAAGAATTTCCCAGACATGGGTTGAGCGGCCCAGATGGATGGGTCTGGTGGTGCCGTAGACCCAGCCCTCGGAAACCGAGCGAATATGGTTGGCGTTGATGTCGAGGCCGACGCAATACTGCTTGTCTGAATCCAGGCACAGCGACGAGGCATGACTACCCAGACTTTCCGCCAGCAGGCAGGAGGCGCCACCATTCAAGATGCCGTGTTTTTGCAGCGTACGGTGGTCGACGGGCATCCGCGCTACCAGGTAATCATCGCCGGCTTCGATAAACTCTATGCCTACGTGGCTGGCCGCACCGTTTTCAGTGCTCGCGTTAACCTCATCGAGGGAGACCGGTTGGTACCAGATTGCCATGTCCGTGATCCTTAAACATCGATACTTTATTTTCGTTTTCGCGGTGATTTTATATCGGTGATTTTATACGGGTGACGGGATCCCCGACAGCGTGTGAATTTCGACTTTGGTGTGGTGTTGTCCCATCTGTGACTGGCGGCGGCGTTGCCCTAATGGGGATAGAGCGGCTCGAGCGTCTTCAGGCCGTGTTTAGCGTCCGGCCTGGAAGGTTTCGGCAACTGTTCCAGGCGGCCGATGAGCGCTGTGAAATCGACCCTGGATTTCGCGCCAGTGGGTACGCCAGGTTTGCTATAAAGCTGGGCGTCGAGTTGATCGAACAGGTCCTTCAGCCCAGGGTCCCTGGCCCGTTGGACCACCTGGTCGAGGGTGTGCAGGTGGGGTTCCCTCCAGTATTGCCGCGCCCAGTGAATGACGGCTTCCCGCAGTCGGGCGCTGTCGCCGGCAGCGGCGGCCTGTCGCAGTTCCTTGAGGCTCGCGGCTGTGTTTGCAACCGGTGCGTGATTATGAATGTCAATCACTCCTCTGGCTGCACGGGCCCGCCACCATAGCCAGGCAAAACAGGAACACAGCGTCAATAGCAGGAGATTGCTGACGAGCAGCAGGGTGGTTACGGTCTGATCATTGGTAATGACGCTATTTTTCGTCGTCGTGCCGATGCCGTCACCGGTGCGTTCAGTGCCCGGTGCGTCCGCTGGCAACGGCTTGCCGCCACCGTGGGCGGCGCTACCTGTTGCCGGCAAAACGGTTAGCGTGCGGGCCGGTAAAACCGCGACACGCGGGCTATCGCTAAGGGTATCCCACCACGACACGGAAATTTCCGGCAGGCTCAGGGTGCCGGCTTCGGTGGGTACCAGAGCCATGGATTCCACTCGCCGTCCACGCACGCCATCGGCTTGGTTGTTGTCTTCCAACTGGGCCTGATCGCTGTACTGCTTGATATGGTCGGGGGTACCCGGGTCGAGTGGCGGCAGCTGCGCGGAAGTGAGGCCATCCGCGTCAATGAAAATGGTGCGGGTCACTGGTTCGCCGACCTTCAACTGGGGAAGCGACTCCCGCCAGTTATCCCTAAGCTCGAGGTTTTGAGCCGGCAGCCAGGTGTCGCCACGGGTAGTGGCGGGGCGCGCCTTGACGCTCAGTATCTGGTCTTCGGAACCCAGGGTAACGCGTTTGCGGTTGTAATCGAGTCGGGCGACGCCACTGTAGCGGACTCCCGGGAGGTTTAGCTCGCCGCTGCGTTCGGGAAAAATGGCGTAACGAGTCTCGGCGACGATGTAATCCATTTCACCGATACGCTTCTGGTACTGGGTGTCGGCCAACTTGATCACCCGGGCGTCGGGAACTTCCAGGGGACTCACGGAAAAATCGCTCAGGGGCACGGCCGTGTACAAGCGCAGGGTCAACAGCGCCTGTTCCTGGACATAGACACTGCTTTTTTCCAGTTTCGCCGCGGTGAAGATCTTGGCGTCCGAAGACAGACTGCTTGCCGGTTTGCTCACCTTGATTTCCAGTGCCTCGCTGACTTCGCCCTTAAAACTGAAACTCGGAATCACCAGGGTGCCTTCCCGGCGCGGAATCAGAGTCAGCAGCCAATGAGTAAAGGATTCCACTTGTCCGTTATCGCTGGCATAGCGACTCTGGCGGTTGCGGCTAACGATTTCGAAATCAGCTTCAAGACGGCTGAAATCCGGTTCTCCGAACATGGCCTGCTGGTCCAGGGACACTGTTAACACAAGGGTTTCTCCGCTACTGATCTGCTGACGATCCACCCGGCTGACCAGAGCGCCGAATGCCGGCAGGCTCAGACACGCAAGCAGGAGCAGGACAAAGCCGAGACGGCAAATTTCCGGGGTCATACTCCCGCTCATATTCCGGCTGAATCTGTCCGGCACGATGGCCTGGTTCCCGACGCCTGTAGCTACCATTGCTGCTCCCCCCCGCTGTTCCCGCCGCGTTGACCTTGGTAGTTTCGCATGCGGCTCTGGTACTGAAATTTGCGGCGCAGCAGTCCACCAGGATCATCCGGGACGCGCCGCAACCATTGCTCCATGGCCTGGCGCTGCTCCTCCGATAAGGCCTGCGTCGACGCTGTCTCGCCCGGGGCCGCCGGGGTCTGCTGGTCCTGTTCCTGCTGCTGGTCCTGTTGCTGACTTGATTCCGAGCGATTCGGGTGGTTTGGTTGCTCAGCCCTGCCTTGCTGATCCTCGGGTGTTGGTGCTCGTTGCTCGCCACCCTGGTTTTGGGGCTGGCGGTTCTCGTGCTCTGATGAGTCAGCGTGCCGCGAATCCTGCTGTTCGGCAGCGTCCGTGCTGTTCCCACCATTTTCGTCCGCTTTGCGCTGTTCCGGGTTGCCATTCCGAGCGTCGTTTTCCCGGGCATGCTCGAGCGCGCGTTTTACCAGCTCCCGATTGAACGCGGCGTCCTCGTGGTCGGGTTGTTGGGACAGGACTTGCTCGTAGCTATCAAGTGCCTCCTGGAGTTTGCCGCTTCTGGCCAGACTGTTGGCCAGGTTGTAGCGGCTGTCGCTAGTCTCGCCTTGACGAAATGCGCTGATAGCCTGGTCATATGCGCCCGCGCGGTAGGCTGCGCTGCCGCGCCAGCGGGGATCCTCAAAGGTATTCATGGCCGCTTCCATATCGCCTTTCTCAAAGGCTTTTTGGCCCTGCTGATCGGGTCTTTGCCAGAGCTCCGACCATTCGATGGCATGGCTGTTGTCGCTGCTGAACAGGGCGGGGACAATGAGCCAAACGACAATCAGGTTGCGGCGAAAAGCCAGTAGTGCAAGGGGCAGGACCAGGATGAGCAGCCAATAACCCCGGTCCAGCCAGGTATCGAAATTGCGGGCCAACTGGCGAGTCTTTTGCTTCGCCATGCTGTCCCACTGATCCCGCAGGTAGTCGAGGTCGGCGTCGTCCTCGCTCAGGCGAACCTGACGGCCACCATTGTCATTGACCAGAGCCAGAAATTCCGCGGATTCCGCTCGCGCGACAATGATATTGCCCGCCTTGTCTTTCAAAAAGCCACCGCCGGACGCGGGGATGGGCGCGCCGTTCTCGTCGCCGATCACCAGGGCGGATAGCCGAAAACCACCCGCCCCTTGCAGTAGCTCGGTGATCGCCTGGCGGTCGCCCCGGCTTATGCCATCACTGACCAACAACAGGTCGCCTCCCAGGTGACCAGCCTGAAGAGCCAGCTCGAGGCCCATTGCGACTGCTCCAGCGGGCTCGCTCCCGGGCGTGGGCATGATGTCGGGATGTAGCGAGGGAAGCAATGAAATAATGGTCCCGGTGTCGTCGGTCAGAGGACTGACCAGATGGGCGTCGCCGGCGTAGGCGATCAGTGCGCTCGCGCCTTCCCGGCGTCGGTTCAACAGGTCGGTTAGCTTCAGCCGGGCACGGGTCAGGCGGTTCGGCTTGAGATCCTCCGCCAGCATGGACGCTGACAGGTCGAGCAAAATAACGAGGGCTGCGTCCTGTTTATGGACGGGTTGGGGCAGGCGTGACCAACTTGGCCCTGCCAGGGCGAGTATTGTCAGGGCCCAGAAAATCAGTGCCCAGATGAATGGCTTCCGCCGGGCCTGCTGGTCTTGCTGGTCCAGCAAAAAGGGCAGTAGCTCGGCGCCGATAACGTCGCGCCAGCGACTCGTTATTGCCCGGTTCCGCCAGAGCCGCCAACTCAGTAACAGTGACGGAATCAGCGCCAGCAACCACCAGGGCCGAAGCAAGTGAAAGTTTGCCAGGAGACCCGGATCCACGGCTTCAGACATGGGTCTTACTCCGTGTGAACAGCAGAGTCAGGACAAAACTGCTGGTCAGGGCCACCGCCAGTGGCCAGTGGAACAGCGCTTTGCTGGGACGAATGATTTCGTCCTCCTGGGCGATCGGCTCCAGGCGGTCCAGATTGGCGTAAATCTGGACGAGTTCCTCGGGATTGCGGGCGCGAAAATACTGGCCGCCGGTGCTTTCGGCGATCTCCCTGAGGGTGTCTTCATCCAGGTCAACAGAGGGGTTGATGCGGCGCACACCAAACAGCGTGCGGCGCAGAATTTCATCGGCGCCGATACCGATGGTATGAATTTTTACTTCATAGGCGGCCGCCAATTGAGCGGCTTTGAAAGGATCCACTTCGCCGGAGGTGTTGGCGCCGTCAGTCAATAAGATCAGCACGCGGGCCTTTGCGGGCCGTTCTTTCAGGCGTTTGACCGCAAGACCGATGGCATCGCCGATGGCGGTTTGCTCGCCGGCGAAACCGATCAGGGCTTCGTTGAGCAGGGTTTCGACGGTTTTGCGGTCAAAGGTCAGGGGGCTTTGCAGATAGGCGTTGGTGCCGAACAGAATGAGGCCGAGGCGATCACCCTGGCGGCGTTGCACAAACTCGCCGACCACCGTCTTGACCACGCTCAATCGATCCACCAGTTGATCGTTAACCGGCATATCCGCTTCCTCCATGCTGCCGGAGATATCCACCGCCAGCAATAGATCCCTGCCGCTGGCGGGCAGGGCCACGGCTTCGCCAACCCACTGGGGACGGCTGGCGGCCAGTACCAGGCTCAGCCAGAGTAAGCTTAATAACAGCCAGTGCAGTGGCTGCTTTTTGAATCCCGAGCCGCTGGCCTGACCATCGCCAATGCCGGCGTAACCCGGTGCGAACAGGGCCGCGCCCTGACCGGACAGGGCTTTGCGCCAGCGGCGGTAAAGCCAGGGCAGGGGAATCAGCATCAGCATCCAGGGCCAGACCAGGGTCAGCACGGGCGGTGTACCTGTTGCAGATAGCGCCGAGCGGCCTCATAGAGCGCCTGGCACTGTTGCCGGTCAAGGGTTTCGGCGACAGACCGATAGAGAAGCTGTTCAATTTGCTTGCGCTCAACCTGTCTGCCTAGTTCCCCTCGGGTGCTATGGTCAAGCAAGTCAAACATACCCGTTGAACTCAGCATTTCCCGAGCGTGTACAGGGTGTTGCGACGGGGAATCAGCGTACCGGCTTTTGTTAGGTGTGCCATGTGCTGCCCCGTCCCTGGCGCTCAAGCGTGCTCTTTTCAGGATAGCAAGCAGCGCGTTCAGAAATACCCGATACTCTCCGCTTTGTTCATAGTCGTGCCAGCAGGCCTCCAGAAGACGCTGAGCCTGCCTGCGAAAATAGAGGCGGGCCCGTCGCTGGCGCCACCACAGCACGGCGTAGACCAGGGCAGAGAGGAACAGGAGGGTGAGTAGCCACCAGCCAGGGGCCGGCGGCCACCAACCGACGGCTTCGGGCAAATGAATATCTCGCAATTGCGCCAGCGGGTCCGTGCTCACCGGTGTCTACGCCTTTGGTTTCGCGCCCCGTAGACGTCGACCAGGGTCGCTAGCGGATTCTGGTCGTTGTCAATAAACAGGTAGCTGGCACGCAGCGCGGCCGCGCTTTTCTTTAGGTGCGCGGCCTGTCGCTGGCGCTTGAGGTGATAGGCCTTGCGATGCTCGGGCTGGCGGGCATCTAGGGTGAAACGGGTACCGCCATCATTGACCGGATACAGGCCAGCCGGGGGCAATTCCCGATCGAGGGTGTCGCTGATTTGACACAGGGTGAGATCACAATGACGACCCAGCTCGAACAACTGGCTTTCGCAGTCCCGGTTAAAGTCAAGAAAGTCGCTGATGATTACCAGCGTACTACCGGGATGAGTCACGCGCCGGGCATGTTCGAAGATGTTGGTAAGACTGTGCCGGTCCGTCTGTCGGGCGATCAGGCCGGCGCTGGTTTCGGCGAGGGTTTTAATGATTTGCAGGACGCTGTGATGGCTGTTTCTGGCGCGAATGTCCTGTTCCCTGGTCGGCGAAAAAACCAGGCCGCCGACGCGATCGCCGGCATTTAACCCCGCCCAGGCCAAGGCGGCGGCTACTTCGCAGGCGCTGACCGACTTGCATCTCTGGCTGCCAAAAAACATCGACTGGCGCAAATCGACCACCAGCATCACGGGCCGCTCGCGCTCCTCGCGATAAACCTTGGTATGGGTCTGGCTGGTCCGGGCGGTGACTCGCCAGTCAATGCTGCGCCGATCATCGCCAGGCAGGTAAGGACGCACTTCGTCGAAGTCCATGCCCCGGCCGCGAAATCTCGATGAGTAAGCGCCGGCGATCTGGGCGCGGGGTGGCATGCGTGGGAACAGGCTTAGTTCCCTGGCGGCGTAGCGTAGCCGCACCAGGGTGCTGGTAGCGGCGGCGACGCTGGCCGGCAGTGGCGCCGGTGGGGCTGGTTGGGCTATTGCCATACTCAGGCGGAAGGGACAACGGTAATCAGACTGTCGATAACCTGATCGGGGTTGATACCGGCAGCCTCGGCTTCAAAACTCAGAATCAAGCGATGGCGGAGGATGTCCGGCAGCACTGCCCTGACGTCGTCTGGAGTGACGTAGTCACGGCCTTCCAACCAAGCCTGGACACGGGCGCAGCGGTCGATGGCGATGGTGGCCCGAGGGCTGGCGCCGAACTCCAGCCAGGTAGCGAGTTCCTGGCCGTAGGCTTCCGGTCGGCGCGTGGCCTGTATCAATTGCACAATGTACTCCTCGATTTCGAGCGCCATATGGACCGCGAGAACCTCCCCGCGCGCCGCCTTGATATCAGCCTGGCTGACCAGGGGCGCTTCGAGACCGCTGGCTCCCACTGCATCCTGGCGGGCCAGCCGCAGAATCTGTCGCTCCGCCTCGGCGTCGGGATAATCCACCTTGACGTGCAGGAGAAAGCGATCCAACTGGGCTTCGGGCAGGGGATAGGTGCCCTCCTGCTCGATCGGATTCTGGGTCGCCATCACCAGGAACAAGTCCGGTAGGGGGTAGCTGTGACTGCCGACACTGATCTGGCGCTCGGCCATCGCTTCCAGCAGGGCGGATTGCACTTTCGCCGGGGCGCGGTTGATTTCGTCGGCGAGAATCAGGTTGTGAAATACCGGCCCGGGCTGGAATTCGAAGCTGCTCCGTTCCGGACGGTAGATGTCACTGCCGGTGATGTCGGCGGGCAGTAGATCGGGGGTGAACTGAATACGCTGGAAATCGCCCTCTATGCCCCTGGCCAGAGTGTTGATAGCCCGGGTTTTGGCCAGGCCGGGCGCGCCTTCCACGAGCAGATGACCATCGGCTAGCAGGGCAGTGACCAGGCTTCGTGAGAGGGCCTGCTGACCGACCACGCACTGGTCGAGATAATTCAGGAGTGACTGGATGGCTGCAAAACAAGCGCGGGCATTCATTGTTGATGTCGGTTTCCTGTACTGCTTGGGTTCACGGGTTCGAGCGCTGATCGCGCCGCCACGACCGCGGCGGACTGATAGTAAGTCGCTGGTTGTCGGGCGCTGATTATAGCCTTGCGATACGGCCTTGTGGCGCCGGGCACTTAGAGGTCGCCGATGATGTTCGGGGTTTCCCGGCGTGACTTGCTGCAAGCCTTCAATTATCCTTGCCGCCCCGCGGGTTCGACTCCTCCACCGGAGCCTTCATGTATCGTTTCGCGCGCGCCGCGTTATTTCAGTTACCGCCCGAGGCCGCGCACCATGTCGCTCTGGAAAGCCTGGCCGTGGCTGAGCGTCTTGGGTTGCTGTCTGCTTTTGCCGCCGAAATTCCGCCGCGGCCGACCCGTGTCATGGATCTGGATTTCCCTAATCCTTTCGGTTTGGCCGCGGGGCTCGACAAAAACGGCGATTATTTTAACAGCCTGGGCGCCCTGGGCTTTGGTTTCGTGGAGATAGGCACTATCACACCCCGGCCTCAGCCCGGTAATCCGAAGCCGCGGCTGTTTCGCCTGCCGGAGCATGAGGCGATTATCAATCGCATGGGCTTCAATAACCTGGGTGTGGATCATCTGGTCGAGCAGGTCCGGCGGCGGCGCTTCAAGGGTGTGCTGGGCATTAATATCGGCAAAAATTTAACCACCCCGGTAGCTGAGGCGGAAAATGATTATCTGGCCTGCATGGACAAGGTCTATCCCCTGGCCGATTACATTACCGTCAACATCAGTTCCCCCAATACCCCTGGCTTGCGGCAGCTGGAAACCCGGGAACAGCTGGAGCGCCTGCTTGAGTGTCTGAAGCGCAGGCAAGATAAGCTGGCGGACGAGCACGGCGAATACGTACCGCTAGTGGTCAAGATATCGCCGGATCAATCAGCCGAGGCCCTGCTTGAACTGGCGAACGTGCTGGTGGCCAAAGGGATTGACGGGGTCGCCGCCACCAACACCACGCTAGCGCGGGACGGCGTGACGGGCCACCGCTTTGGCCGCGAACAGGGTGGCTTGAGTGGTCGGCCCCTGACCGAGCGAGCGACGGCGGTAGTCGCGGAGTTGGCCCGTGCTCTGGATGGCGCTCTGCCGATCATTGGTGTCGGTGGTATCTGCAGTGGCCAGGATGCGGCGGATAAACTGGCCGCCGGTGCCAGTCTGGTGCAGGTCTACACCGGTTTTATCTATCAGGGGCCGCGTTTACTGGCGGACATGAGTCAGGCGGTCAACGACCCCTGACGGGGCGAGAGTACAGCCCTGCCAGTAGACCTGGCATAAGCCAGCGACAACGGGGACAAGCCATCGAGTGTGAACAGCTAGCGCAACGCCATGATTTTCTGTTGGCTGGCCAGTGTTGAGATACCATCGCAGTAGTCGTCGTGGCCTTCCTGCCAGCCTTTTTGCCAGTGGCTGGCATGGTGTGACGTACCTTGATAGGGACAGGCGTCCCAGGAGCGGCCCTGATAGCCGGAGAGATAACCTTTACTGAAAGCGCGTTGATTGGAATTTCTTTTCTGTCTTTTCATAGAGACAACTCCGTGCGTTTTTACAGTGATTTCTGCTAAAGGGGTTGGTTGATGTCCGTCAAGAGGGTTGGCGATATTTTTTCAGTTCCTGTGGTTCAAACGCGTGAATCAGGCCGCTGGCGTGGGTGACCGGTCTGCGTCGTGGTCGCGGCCCCTGCGGGAGGCGCGTCGCACTCTTTTGGCCAACTCGAACAAAGTGCAACAGATCGCTGGCAAGCTGTCGACAAATTTATTGGTCTAAGCTTTAGCCTGGTAATGCTCAAGGGTAATCAGTAAGCATGAGTGAGACAACGGCGCGTGAATGGTTTATCAGTTGTGGCAGAGGCATGCAGGGTCTTCTTGCCAATGAACTGAAGGCGCTTGGAATTAGCGAAGTCCAGGAAAAAAATGGCGGTGTGACGTGTCGGGATGACCTGAAAGCGGCCTACCGTATCTGTCTCTGGTCGCGCCTGGCCAGCCGGGTCCTGATGCCCCTGCGGACTTTTGTAGTAAAAACCCCGGTAGATCTGTATAGCGGTGTGTACAGCGTCGACTGGGCCAGGCATTTTTCCGCGGATAACTCCATCATCGTCGATTTCAGTGGCAGGGGCGCGGGTATAGACCACACCCGCTACGGCGCCCAACGGGTCAAGGATGCGGTAGTGGATTATTTCCGCGTGCGCGAAGGTCGACGGCCCGATGTCCTGGCCGACTGGCCCGATATTCGACTTAATGCACGCCTGCATCGAGAACGGGTGGTCCTGAGTCTGGATTTTTCCGGCGAGAGCCTGCATCAGCGCGGTTACCGGCAACGCGGTACGGTGGCGCCTCTAAAGGAAAACCTGGCTGCGGCCTTGCTGCTGCGCGCCGGTTGGCCTGACTCGTCATTTTCCGCTTTGGTTGATCCCATGTGTGGTAGCGGCACGCTGCTGATAGAGGCGGCGATGATGTCGGCGGATATCGCCCCCGGCCTCGGACGCCTGAAATACGGCTTCGAACACTGGCATGGTCACCAGCCGGAACTCTGGCGGCAATTGCTTGAGGAAGCCAAGGCCAGGCGGACCAGGGGACTGGCTGGTGATTTACCGCTGTTTTTGGGTTACGACCACCACGAGCGCGCCATCGAGGCAGCCCGCCTCAATGTCGAAGCGGCGGGCGTGGATGACTGGGTTCGTCTGCGTCGCCAGGGGCTGGATGAATTGCGTAACCCACTGACCCGTAATTTAACCAGCCAGCAGGTCGGTCCTTCCGACAGGGGCCTGGTTATCACTAATCCACCCTACGGCGAGCGCATGGGCGAGGAGGAAGCCCTCGTTGCCGTCTACCACGAATTGGGAACCGCGTTGCGGGAGCAGTTTGGTGGCTGGCGCGCGGCGATCTTCTCCGCCAACCAGGCACTGTGTTTCGAACTCGGTTTGCGGGCCGATCGCCAATACAAGTTTTTCAATGGCGCCATGGAGGCTAAATTGTTGCTGTTTGACATTTATGTCGATGGCCAGAAACCGGCGCGCGGCGGCGATGTTAACGCGACAGCACCCGCGCGGGGAAAAGATCAGGATGGCTTGCTGGAGTCAAGGCCGGAACCCCGGTTATCCGCGGGCGCGGAGATGCTGGCCAACCGTCTGCGTAAAAATCGACGCAAGTTGCAGGCCTGGTTAAACAGGGAAGGGATCGAGTGTTATCGTCTGTACGACGCGGATCTGCCCGAATACTCGGTGGCCATCGATTGCTACGGTGACGCCGTGCATGTCCAGGAATACGCGCCGCCAGACAGTATTGATGAGGCGCAGGCTGCCGGTCGCATGGGTGAGGTGCGGGCGGCAGTGCAAACCGTGCTCAGGCCCGGCACGGGGATGCTGTTTTTCAAGCGGCGCCAGCGTCAGCGGGGCGAACAGCAATATCAACGGCTGGCCCGCGCTACCCGCGGGGGCGTGTTTGTGGTCCGTGAAGCGAATGCTTGCTTTGAGGTGAATCTGGCGACCTATCTGGATACCGGGCTGTTTCTCGATCATCGACCCGTACGTCGCTTGCTTTCGAGCATGTGCGCGGGCAAGCGCTTTCTCAATCTGTTTTGTTATACCGCCAGCGCCACTATCCATGCCGTAAAGGGCGGAGCGCGGGAGAGCCTGAGTGTTGACCTGTCCGCGAGCTATCTCGACTGGGCCGGACGTAACTTTGAGCTTAACGGCATCGATAAATCCCGTCATCATTTGTTGCGTAGTGACTGTCTGCAGTGGCTGGCCAGCGGTGGTGATAAGGCGGGCGGCAAGTTCGATGTCATTTTTCTCGACCCGCCCACCTTTTCCAATTCCAAAAGCATGCTCGAAACCCTGGATGTGCAACGCGATCACGAGCGCTTGATCAGCCAGGCCATGGCGCTTCTCAATAGCGATGGTGTGCTGCTGTTTTCCACCAATCGACGTCGTTTCAAACTGTCGAATAATATCGCCGCCCGTTTTGATGTTGAGGATATAAGCGGGCAGACCCTGGACCAGGATTTTGCCCGGCGCAAAAATATTCACCACTGTTGGTTGGTTCGCCATCAGCAACAAGGCGGTGGCAAATGATGATGGCGGTCGCCGGCGAGATGGGGCCATGATTACGCTTTACACGGGCACGGGCTGTCATCTGTGCGAGCAGGCCAGGGCGATACTCGATGACGTGGTTGGCGCCGGCGCCTATACCGTGGTTAATATCACTGGCGACGAGGCGTTGATGGCCAGCTACGGTACTCGGATACCAGTGGTGAAGAATGCTGGCGGGATTGAAAAGGGCTGGCCTTTCAGCGCCGGGCAGATCAAACGATTAGCGGTCGGGGATTAAACGGCGGAATTACGCTGCTCAATGTGGTTTTCCTGAATCGTGACTTTTCAGCTCGGCAATTTTTACGCGAATGGACTCACTGACCTGGGGGGGTGGCGATAGACTCAGCAGGTGTTCGAGATCCTGAACCGCGGCGGCGTGGCAATCCATCTGTTCCAGGACAAAGGCGCGGTCGAGAATATCGCGCGGAGAATTCCTGCTGATTAGCAGTAGCTGGTCACAGACCGCCAAGGCCTCATCCATTTCCCTTCGGTTGAGATAGATGCCCTTGAGGTTGCCGAGAATGCGACGCACCACATCCCGGT
Source organism: Porticoccaceae bacterium (assembly GCA_040235495.1). Lineage (GTDB taxonomy): Bacteria > Pseudomonadota > Gammaproteobacteria > Pseudomonadales > Porticoccaceae > HB2-32-21. Next base: position 3,315 of record JBECKV010000114.1, on the reverse strand, counting down.
CATCACTGGTATCGAGAAGTGCCGGCTTGAAACTGATCTGGCCTTGAGTACAGGTTTTCAAGAGTTCCCGACAGTCGTCCTCGCTCAGTAGCTGGCCGGAGAAGGGATCCAGGATCACCTCTGTATCATCACCGATGAGCTTGACCAGAAAATGACCGGGAAAACCCACCGGCTCCATCCGCAGGCCCAGTTGCCGACCGACACTGATATACACCAGCCCGAGCGTTATCGGGATGCCCTTGCGTCGTTTTAATACGCGGTCCAGATAGCTGTTGTCGGGGTTGTAGTAATCGGCGTGATCGCCATTGTATTCAGCCTGGCGATACATGAACCGGCACAGGCCCTCGGCGATGGCGCGGGTGTCGCCGCTCAGGTCGATGTGTTGCCTGGCTTCGGTTGCCAGTTGTTCTATCTGGTGGTGGCAATCCTCCAGATCAAATTCCGAGTGGTGTTCGGCGGCAATCAGTAAGGCCGCTTCGATCAGGTCAAAGCCCTGACGATCGTCCGTAAACAGGGCCGCGAACCTGGCGCGAGGTTCGAGTTTATCGATATCGCTTTTTCCGGTAGTTGGGGCCATGGTGATGAGTCCAGGGTATTTGTCTTCATTATGGAAGCATCTCTCGTGCCCGGATACAAGTGGCGTTCTAGCATCTTGCATGACCTGCGTAGACGCGGGGCGGTCGCTCAACTATCGGGTAGGGCAAAGAATTCCTGACTGGTTTTGCGGGTAGCCTCGGCCAGGTATTCCCGGGGTTCATTGCGCAGTTCCGCCAGGGCGCCCAGCACCCAGGGCAGAAATGCCGGTTCGTTACGACGGGACCTGGGTTTCGGTCTGATGGTCCGGGGCAGGAGATAGGGGGCATCGGTTTCTATCATCAGGCGATCCAGTGGAATATGCGGGATCAATTCGCGCAGTCCAGCGCCCCGGCGTTCATCACAGACCCAGCCGGTAATACCAACGTGTAGATCCAGATCCAGATAGTTGAACAGCTCCTGGCGCTCGCCGGTAAAGCAATGGATCACCCCGCGCTTAAAGCTGTCGCGGTAGCTTTTAAGTATTTCGTATTGTCTTTTATGGGCGTCCCGCTCGTGCATGAACAGGGGTTTGTCGATAGCGCCAGCCATTTCAAGTTGAGCCTCGAAGACGCGTTCCTGAACCTCGCGCGGGGAGAAATCCCGGTTGAAATCAAGACCACATTCGCCGATGGCAACGGTTTCTGTTTCTCTCAAGCAGGATGCCAGGGCCGCGTGAGTCCGCGCGCTCCAGTGCCTCGCTTCGTGAGGGTGGACACCCGCGGTGCAATAAAGCATCGCCGGGAACCTGTGCGCATACTGCTTACACAGGCCAAGTACCTCGGCGCTGCTGGCATCGCTGGTGCCCGTGAGGATGCAGGTGGTGACATTTGCCACCCGCGCGCGCTCTAGTACCGTTAGTTCATCGCCGCGAAACTGCTTGCTCGACAGGTTGACGCCGATATCGACCAGAGGAGCGGGAGCAATCATTGGCGAGCATTCCCGGCCCTAATTCACAGGGACACTCGTTCGGCCGGCTGAAGTAGGGATGCTTCGATACCCAGGTGATGGGCGTAGATAATGGCAAAGGCGAGAACATTCTGCACATACTGCCGGGTTTCGTTAAACGGAATGGTTTCAACCCAGGCGTCGAAGGGCAGTTTGCCGCCACTGTTCTTAAGCCAGCGGCCGACGCGATGGGGACCAGCGTTGTAGGCCGCCGAGGCCAGTATGCGGTTGCCGTCAAAGCGATTGAGAACCCCTTGGTAATACAACGTGCCAAGCTGAATATTGAGCCCGGGGTCGGACAGCTCGCTGGCATGCTGGAGGGGTATCTTGTGCTTGCGGGCGGTATCCGAGGCCGTGGCGGGCATCAGTTGCATCAGGCCGCGGGCGCCAGCCGGTGACACGACAGCGTCCCGAAATGCGCTTTCCTGGCGAGCCACGGCCAGAACCAGGGGTAGCGGCAGGCCCCGAACCCTGGCATTTTGTTCAAATTTATCAAGATAGGGCATGGGAAAGCGGATTTCGATATCGTTCCAGTACTCCGCCCGGGTCATGGCGAGAATGGCTTCGCCATGCCAGTGCCAGCGTTGGGCGATGCGGGCGGCGGTTTGCCATTGTCGGGAATCGAAACGCTGGCCGAGATTATACCATTCCCGCCGGGCGTTGAGTTCGTCGTTGAGGATGCGTAACTCGGCTACCCGCTGCATTGTTGGCAGGGCCGCCATGGCGTTTATTTCGGCTTCGCTCACCGCTACCGGCGTGTGCTGCATCTGATAGGGGTTGCCCACCCAGTCACTGGCCAGGAAGCCATAAAAACTGCGCAGACCGGATAATTCCCGGAGTCTGGTTTTGGCCTCGTCCAGCGCGGCGTCATCGGTGGAATGCAACAGCAGCGCGCGTGCGTGCCAGTAGCTCCAGCGTTCCTTTTCTTTCAATGCTGGTGGCAGTGCTTCGATGAGTCGAGTCAGCGTCGGCCAATCCGCTTTGGCGATATGCTGGCGTAATAGCCATTCGATCAGACCCTCGTCGGCGATTTCGATCTGTGAGTAAAGATAGTCAGTGGCGGCCCTGGGGTGACCCTGCTGGTACAGCCCCCTGACGAGAGCCGGCAAAACACGAGCTCGGGCGTGATCGTCGAAGGGGTGGCTCTGCTGATAGCGGGCCCAGTGTTTCAGCGCCAGGGTTGCGTTGTGCTCGGCCAGGTGGCGAATGCCGTGCTCGATCACCGAGAGCACTTCAGGCGTTTGCGCCGGGATCAGGTCGTAATGACCGAGTTGGTTGGGGTCGCGATCCAGTGACCGGTATTTTTTGGCCAGTTCGCGAAATGAATCGTTGGTGAAAAAACGCTCGATATAACGCGCCAGCGAGTACTGATGATCGAGAATCGCCAGGGTATAGCGCTCCCAGGCAATGTTGTTATCGATGCGCTGTTCGCTTATCAGCAGATTGAACAGGGGGTCGCAGGCCTTGGGTTGGGACTTGCCCACGGTCCAGAGCTGGAGACCACCGCGCAGGGCTTCCTCCCTGTCCCCAACCTGGTAGCGGGCGAAATAATAGTGGCACTGCGTCTGGACATTGGCGTTTTCCGGGTCATAGTAGTGGATAAACTGCCGCCACAGGCCCTTGCCATAGAGCAGGTCCAGCCAGTTGCGTCGCAGGATTCCAGCCATCCAGATGTCCGGGTAGTTGGTTAAAAACCGGTCCACGGCTTCCCGATTGTCCACGGACAGGTGGCGGCTGATACTCGAGTATTCCAGGTAGGGAAACAGGGGGTAGTCCGCCAGCGTCGCCCGATGC
>JBECKV010000074.1:0-23818 GCA_040235495.1 Porticoccaceae bacterium | reverse complement strand
TTAAAGCTGCCCCTGGTTAAAGTAAGTCGTTGAGCTTTTTCAGCAGAATCTCATTGACCTGCTGGGGGTTGGCCTGGCCTTTGGAGACCTTCATGATCTGGCCGACAAAGTAGCCCAGCATTTTCGGCCGTTTTTTCTCATCGGCCTGGCGATAATTTTCCACCTGTTTTTCGCTGCTGGCGATAACCTCATCGACCATGGCCTCGATAGCGCCGCTGTCGGACACCTGCTTGAGGCCCCTGGCCTCGATAATGGCGTCGGGCCCACCCTCGCCCCGCCACATGGCCTCAAACACTTCACGGGCCATTTTGTTGGAGATGGTGTTGTCCTGGACGCGCCGGATCAGTGCCGCCAGTTGTTTGGCCGTCACCGGAGCTTCAGCGATGTCCCGCTCCTCGGCGTTGAGTTTGGCGGTCAATTCGCCCATGATCCAGTTGGCGGCCAGCTTGGCGTCGCCGCAATGCCCGGCCGTGGTTTCGAAGTAGCGGGCGGTGTCGGCTTCTTCGCTCAGCACCCCGGCATCGTAATCGGACAGCTGGTATTGCTCGATAAAGCGCGCGCGCCGGGCATCGGGCAGCTCCGGCAAGGCGGCGCGGATGGCCTCGATATAGGCCGGGTCGATTTGCACGGGCAGCAGGTCGGGGCAGGGGAAGTAGCGGTAATCGTTGGCTTCTTCCTTGCTTCGCATGCTCCGGGCGATGTCGGTGTCGCCGTCATAGAGGCGGGTTTCCTGGATGACTTTGCCGCCTTCCTCCAGGAGGTCGATCTGGCGTGCCACTTCCTTTTCGATCGCTCGCTCCATGAAGCGGAACGAGTTGAGGTTCTTGGTTTCGGTGCGCGTGCCCAGGGCTTGACCGGGCTGGCGCACGGACACATTGACGTCAAAGCGCATCGAGCCGTGGGCCATGATGCCGTCGCAGATGCCCAGCGAGGTGACGATGGCGTGCAGTTTTTTGGCAAAGGCCACGGCTTCCTCGGCGCTGCGCATATCCGGTTCGGAGACGATTTCGATCAGTGGCGTACCCGCGCGATTCAGGTCGATGCCCGACATGCCGTGAAAATCCTCGTGCAGGGACTTGCCGGCGTCTTCCTCCAGGTGGGCATGGTGGATACGGATGGTCTTGCTGGAGCCATCTTGCAACTGGATGTCCACGTGGCCTCCGACAACGATGGGTTTTTCCAGTTGGGTGATCTGATAACCCTTGGGCAGGTCCGGGTAGAAATAGTTTTTGCGCTCAAAGGCCGACAGCTCCCTGATGTCGGCTTCGATGGCGAGGCCGAACATGATCGCCTTGCGCAGCGCCGCTTCGTTGAGCACGGGCAGGGTGCCGGGCATGGCCAGATCGACGGCGCAGGCCTGGGTGTTGGGCTCGGCGCCAAAAGCGGTGCTGGCGCCGGAAAAAATTTTCGTTTGCGTGTTGAGCTGGGTATGGACCTCCAGTCCGATCACGGTTTCCCAGGACATATGTGCGTCTCCTTACCCGATGCCCGCCGGCTGGCGCAGATGCCAGTCGGTGCCTAGCTGGTAGCGATGGGCGACGTTCAACATGCGCGCTTCGTCAAAATAATTGCCGATCAGCTGCAGGCCCACGGGTTTGTTATCCACCAGTCCACAGGGCAGGGACATGGCCGGCAGGCCCGCGAGGTTGGTGGCGATGGTGTAAATATCTTCCAGATACATGGCTACCGGATTATCTCCCTTGGCGCCAAAGGCGAACGCCGGATTCGGGCAGGTGGGGCCGGCGATGATATCGACGCTTGCAAAGGCCGAGACGAAGTCCTGCTTGATCAAGCGCCGCACCTGCATCGCCTTGTTGTAATAGGCGTCGTAATAACCCGCCGAAAGACAGTAGGTGCCCACCAGAATGCGCCGTTTGACTTCGTCGCCAAAGCCTTCGGCACGGCTGCGTTTATACATATCCTGCAAATCCACCGGATGATCACAGCGATAGCCGTAGCGGGCGCCATCGAAACGCGACAGATTGGCCGAGGCTTCGGCCGGGGCGATCACATAGTAGGCGGGCACCGACAGCCTGGAGTGAGGCAGATCGATATCCTTTAACCTCGCACCCTGTCTTTCCAGTTCACGGAGAGCCTCCCGCACCGCCTGCTCGGTTGCCGGGTTCAGACCCTCGTCGAAGTATTCGCGGGGCAGGCCGATGGTCAGCCCGGCAAGCGCTTGATCGAGCGTGGCGCGATAATCGGGAATCGCCCGTTCAATGGAGGTGGAGTCCCGGTCATCAAACCCGGCCATGACTCCTAGAAGCAGTGCAACGTCCTCGGCCGTGCGGGCCATGGGGCCGCCCTGATCGAGGCTCGAGGCAAAGGCAATCATGCCCCAGCGGGAGACCAGGCCATAGGTGGGTTTCAGGCCGGTGATGCCGCACAGCGCCGCTGGCTGCCGGATCGAACCGCCCGTATCGGTGGCGGTGGCGCCCGGAACCAGGCGTGCGGCAACGGCCGCGGCCGAGCCGCCCGAGGAGCCGCCGGGGACACAGCCGGTGTCCCAGGGATTCTTGACCGCGCCGTACCAGCTGGTTTCATTGGATGAGCCCATGGCGAACTCATCCATATTGGTTTTACCCAGCACGACGGCGCCGGCACTGGCGAACTTCTCGACCACGGTGGCATTGTAGGGTGGAATAAAATTATCCAGCATTTTTGAGCCACAACTGGTGCGTACGCCACGGGTGCAAAAAATGTCTTTGTGGGCGATGGGTACACCGCAGAGCGGCGGCACGGCGTGACTTTGGGCCAGTAACCTGTCCGCCTCGGCCGCGCTCGCCAGGGCCGCTGCCCCGGTAACGGTGATGAACGCGTTGTAGGTGCGGTCGAGGGTGGCGATACGGTCGAGGAAATGCCGGGTCAGCTCGACGCTGGAAAAATCGCCCGCTACCAGGCCATCGCGTAATTCGGCCAGGGGTTTATTGTGCATTACCGCTCCTGAGGTGTACTCCGCTCCGGGGTTGCGGAGCTATAACTTGCGTTGCCGTCAAAACGCTGTCGCCGGATGGGGTCGCCGCGGGCCCCGAGGCGCCATCTCGATAACGGTCATTCAATCACTTTCGGCACCAGGTACAGACCTTGTTCGGCCGCCGGCGCCAGGGGCTGAAAGTCAGCGCGCCGATCTGTTTCGGTGATGGCGTCGGCGCGCAGTCGCTGGCGGGCATCAAGGGGGTTGGCCAGGGGTTCGACATCGCTGGTGTCGACGCTTTGCAGCTGATCGACCAGGGCCAGCACGTTATTGATGCTGGCAATGGTTGCCTCGATGTTTTCCTCGGTAATGGCGATGCGGGCCAGTTCACCCAGTTTTTCAATGTCAGCCCGGCTGATGGCCATGGTTTATGCGCGCCTCCATCCTTTGTGTGCAAAGGTTGGCTAAGGTAACACATTTGAACCTTGCTCTAAACACGGGCCATTGCTAAAGTTCGCCCTTCAAGGTCGCCGTTATCATGTGCTTCATACAATAACCGCGGAAAAACCGCAAAAGCCCCGGCGGGCAGCAAATTTCCCTGGCCAGAGCCACGTACGCCGGGAGTATTGAAGAGTATCAATATCAGTATGTTAAAGCGCTTACGCGGGATGTTTTCCAACGATCTGTCGATCGACCTGGGCACGGCCAATACACTGATCTATATCCATGAAAAGGGCATCGTGCTGAACGAACCGTCGGTGGTGGCGATCCGTCATCACCATGGCCAAAAGATGGTCGAAGCCGTCGGTGTCGAAGCCAAGCGCATGCTGGGTCGAACGCCCGGCAATATCAGCGCTATTCGGCCTCTCAAGGATGGTGTGATCGCCGACTTCAATGTCACCGAAAAAATGCTTCAGCACTTTATCAAGAAGGTGCACTCCCACAGTCTGATTCCACCCAGCCCCAGAGTGCTGGTGTGCGTGCCCTGCATGGCCACGGAAGTGGAAAAGCGGGCGATTCGGGAGTCCACCGAGGGCGCCGGCGCGCGGACGGTTTATCTTATTGAAGAGCCCATGGCCGCGGCCATAGGTGCTGGCCTGCCGGTTGAGGAAGCCTGCGGTTCCATGGTGGTCGATATCGGTGGTGGTACCACCGAGATTGCCATTCTGTCTCTCAACGGCGTCGTGTATTCGGACTCCATTCGAGTGGGCGGCGATCGCTTCGACGAGGCGATTACCAATTATGTGCGGCGCCGCTACGGTTCGGTGATCGGCGAATCCACCGCTGAAAGTATAAAAATGGAAATCGGTACGGCCTATCCGGGTAAAGAGGTGAGGGAGATCGATGTCCGGGGACGTAATCTCGCAGAGGGCGTTCCCAAGAGCTTCACTCTCAATAGCGATGAGATCCTGGAGTCTATACAGGAGCCTCTGGCAGCCATTGTTCAGGCAGTCAAGCGCGTGCTGGAGCAATCGCCACCGGAACTGGCCTCGGATATTGCCGAAACCGGCATCGTGCTCACCGGCGGTGGCGCCCTGCTGCGCGATCTCGATTTGCTGCTGACCCACGAAACCGGCCTCCCGGTGATAGTCGCCGAGGATGCGCTGACCTGTGTCGCCAGGGGTGGCGGTAAGGCGCTGCAAATGATGGATAAGAAACACCTGGATTTTCTGACCTCCTGAGCGTTGTGGTCACCGGATGATGACCGCCGGGTAGTCGAATCGATAGTCCATAACCGAGGCGCTCGCGATCAAGAAACTGTTTTCGCCAAGCCTGTCCCCGCGCCGGATGCTGATACTGGTTCTGGTGGCGCTCACCCTGATCGTCTTCGATACCCTCACGCCCTGGTTTAAGCCTGCCCACGACTGGTTCGAACGGGCGGCCCGTCCCTTTTACTGGCTGACCAATCTGCCGGCGCGGTTGGCTGACTGGAGTAATGATAGCCTTGCCGGGCGCGCTGAGCTTGAAAATGAACGTAATCGCCTCGCCACGGAGTTGCTCGTGTACAAGGGCCAGTTACAGCGTTTTGCGGAATTGAGTGCCGAAAACACGCGGTTGCGCAACCTGCTCAATGCCACGGAACTGTTATCGGACAAGGTGTTGGTCACCGAGATAATAGGCGTGTCGCCCGATCCCGTGAGTCATGAAGTGGCCATTGATCGCGGTGCCGTGGACGGCGTGTTCGTGGGCCAGCCGGTGATCGATAGCGATGGTCTGATGGGGCAGGTGCTGAAGGTTTTCGACACTCACAGTCAAATGCTCCTGGTCACCGACTACCGTCACGCGGTGCCGGTCAAGGTCGCCAGAAATGGCGTGCGGGTAATCGCCGAAGGTGTCGGAGATTACCACCAGCTGAAGTTGCGGCATGTTTCACCAACACTCGATATTGAAATCGGTGATGCCCTGGTCAGCTCGGGGCTGGGGGGACGTTTTCCGGAAGGCTACCCGGTAGGCACCATTCGTGCAATCGGTCGCAACAGTGGTCAGGATTTCCTCGACGTCACCGTCGAACCCAGTGCCAGGGTGGATCGAAGTCGCCATCTTTTACTGGTCTTTTCCGGCGGGTCGCCCGCCGCCCCCGAACTGGCCACGAGCAATGAGTGAGCGCCAGCCTTATTTGCTGATCGCGGCAAGTTTTTTGCTGGCGCTTCTGGTATGGCTCTTGCCCTTGCGTAGTGAATGGGCCTTCTGGCGACCGCCGATGTTATTGTTGTTGACCATTTATTTGCTGTTCATGAGAGTCCGATACGTCGGTGTGGTATTGGCCTGGTTTGTGGGTCTGTATATTGATCTCATGTTTGGTCAGGTGCTGGGTCAGCATGCGCTGGCGATGTCGCTGGCGGTGTATTTAGTGGTCAGCCAGCAGCAGCGCCTCGGGCATTTCTCCCTGGTCTTTCAGTGTCTGTTCGTGGCCGTGGTGGTATTGGTCTACGAAGTTGTGCTGCTAAGCGTCAGACTCGCGGCCACCGATTTTGACGGCAACGCCCACCTCCTGTATCCGGTGGTGGCGAGTATGGTGTTGTGGCCCCTGCTCTCGATCGTTTTGCGGATAGTCAAGCGGCGCGCATGGTGAAGGAGTGGGCCGGGACGCCGGTTTCAGGGGATGGGAAGGTCTGATGAAGTTTGTACTGGCGTCCGCTTCGCCCCGCCGAATCGAGTTACTTCAGCAGTTGGGTTTTCGGTTGGCCACGGATTTCAGTGTCCAGGCGGCGGGCATCGATGAGTCCCCGTTGCCGGGTGAAGCGCCCCGGGATTATGTTCGCCGCATGGCGATCGAAAAAGCGCGCACCGTCTGTGAACGCCTGCGCGCCGACGCCCCCGGTCGGAATGTTATATTACCCCCGGTGCTTGCGGCCGATACCAGCGTGGTCATCGATGGCATAATCCACGGTAAACCCCGCGACCAGGCGCAAGCCGTGGCGATGTTGCATTCGCTATCCGGGCGCAGCCATCATGTACTGTCCGCGGTGGCAGTGTGCGCGCCGAGCGGGCAGTCACTGGAGCAGGATTACAGGCTCAGTGAGACACGGGTATGGTTTACAGACCTGAATGATAATGACTGCCAGCGGTACTGGGCTACTGGCGAGCCGGCCGATAAAGCCGGCGCCTACGCGATCCAGGGCCGTGGCGGCGCCTTCGTCAGGTCTATCGAGGGGAGTTATTCCGGGGCGGTGGGACTGCCACTGGTGGAAACCCTGGAGTTGTTGCAAAAGTTTGGGGTCGGGTGCTGGGACGCCCTCCCTCCCTAAAGAGCAATCGCCGGCATATGAAAGCAGAAATACTGGTTAATGTCGCTCCGACCGAGACCCGGGTTGCGCGGGTGGAAAACGGCGTCCTGTTGGAGTTGGCGATAGAACGTACCAACAAACGCAGCCTGGTCGGCAATATCTACCAGGGTACGGTGGTACGGGTGATGCCCGGCATGCAGGCCGCATTTATTGATATCGGGCTGGAAAAAGCCGGCTTCATACATGCCAGCGACGTCGTCGGCTCTTCCCTGATCCTGAATGAGGGCGAAGCCACCAATGGCGTGAAACCCGATATTCGCCGGTTGTTGCATGAAGGCCAGCAGATCAGTGTCCAGATCCTCAAGGAGCCCATGGGCACCAAGGGCGCGCGCTTGACGACTCAACTTTCGGTGTCTTCACGCTATCTGGTTTATATGCCGGATCTCGATCACATCGGCATTTCCCAGCGTCTTGAGCAGGAGGAGGAGCGCGAGCGTTTGCGCGAGCAACTGGAGCGCGCGATTACCGCCGGGGAAATGAAAGAGGAGGGCGGTGGTTATATCATTCGCACCGTCGCCGAGGGCGTTGCCGAGGAAGAATTACGCACCGACCTTGAATATCTTCACCGGTTGTGGAAGCTGGTCAAGGAACAGATTGAAAAAGCGCCGGCACCTTCGATCATCTATCAGGATCTGCCCCTGGCGTTGCGCACCATGCGTGACGTGGCCATGCAGGATGTTGAGATCGTGCGTGTCGATTCGCGCGGTGTTTTCAGGGAAATGTGTGATTTCGCCCAGCGCTTTTGCCCCGAACTGTTGCCGCGCCTCGACTATTATGCCGGGCCGCGACCCTTGTTTTACCTGTACGGTGTCGAGGACGAAATCAGCAAGGCGCTGGAGCGCAAGGTTTACCTGAAATCGGGTGGTCATCTGGTATTTGACCAGACCGAGGCGATGACGACCATAGACGTCAACACCGGTGGTTTTGTCGGGCGCCACAGCCTGGAAGAAACCATATTCAAAACCAATCTCGAAGCGGCGGTGGCGATCGCCCGTCAGTTACGACTGCGCAATCTGGGCGGAATCATCATTCTCGATTTTATCGATATGAAAAACCCCGAGCACCAGCGCCAGGTATTGCGCCGCCTGGAAAAGGCCCTCGAAAGCGACCGGGTGAAAATGAAGGTGACAGGGGTGTCGGAACTGGGACTGGTGGAGATGACCCGCAAACGCACCAGCGAAAATATCCAGCAGGTGCTGTGCGAACCCTGCGAAGCCTGCAACAGCCGGGGCTACCTCAAGTCAGCGGAAACCATTTGCTATGACATCATGCGCGAGATACTTGGCACGGCCAAGTCCTTCGAAAGCCGCAAGGTGCTGGTGATAGGCGCGCCGCTGGTGATCGAGCGCCTGTTGAACGAGGACGCCAGGCACGTCGAGTCGCTGGAAAAACACATTGAACGCCAGGTAGAGTTCAGGGTCGAATCAACTTATAGCCAGGAACAATATGACATTATTCCGGTATAGGTTTTTTGACGTCCTAGCAGGGAGCCGGACTTATTGAATGTGCGCCGTTGGGCGGCCCGGCTGAGCCGCTTTTTCCTTTCCGCGGTCGTGATCCTGTTGATCGCCACGGCTGTTGTGGTCGTCCTGGGCAGGCAGTTCCTGCCATACATTGATAATTACCGTAGCGACATCAACCGCTTCCTGTCCCGACAGACAGGTCTCAACGTCAGCACGGATTCCCTCAGTGGTTCATGGAGTCGACTGTCACCGCGCGTGGTGGCGCGGGGTCTGACCCTCAGCGCGCCTGCGGATAAAGGTGCCGGTGAGCCGACCATAAACGGTGATGAGCGGGCAACCGGGGCCGTCCACGTTGAGCGCCTGGTGCTTGAACTGGATCTGTTGCGCAGCCTGCTTGCCGGAGAGCCGGTCTGGGATGAACTCAGCCTCGGTGCCATCGCCTTGAACCTGCGGGAACAGCAGGATGGTGCCTGGTCGCTGCAAGGCCTGTCGCCGTTTTCGACGAACGCGGCGCAAACCGATGTCTCCAACGTGTCCAGAGTGCTAAGGCGCTTGTTCCTGAATCGTTTCATCGGTGTAACAAGGATCTCGCTTGACCTGGAGTTCTATTCCGGAGTCGGGGCGCTGGTCAACTTGACCGATCTGAAATTGGAAAATGACGCAGGCTTTCAGCGCATCACCGCCGGCCTGGCATTTGACGATCATCCGGTCTCGGCACAGCTGATTGTCGAGGCGCGGGGGGATGTTCTTAACCCCGGGGCTGCCGCGGGCGAAGCCTATCTGGTTCTGCGGGGCATCAACTTCAGTGGTTCCGTGCGAGCCCTGGCGGGACAGTGGTTTCCGGACCTGGCGGCGCGACTGGGCGAGTTCGATTCGGAATTGGACAGCGAGATCTGGCTCACCCGTGACCGATCCGGGCGGGTAGATCTGGTGGGCCGGGTCGAAGCGGACGAAATCCCCCTCGGTTGGGCCGCGGATCTGCCGCCGGTTAAAAACCTCAGCGCTGAGTTAACGGGCTGGTTTCAGCCGGGTGAAAACTGGGGCCTGCGCTGGCAGAACCTCGACCTCGACTGGGCCGAAACGGTCATTGAACCACTTGACCTGATGGTCAGCCAGGGCGTGGGTACCCACTGGAATGAGCTTGCACTGGCCGCCAGCCACATTAACCTCGCGACGCTCAAGCAAGCACTCGTATCGACGGGCCTGGCAACCGGGACTGGTGGTCGTGTCCTCGATACGCTGGATCCGAAGGGACGCCTGACTGATCTGCACATCGATCTGGATCTGAAGGAAAATATTTCTTTGCAGGGCTTGCGCGGGCGCGTCGAGCATCTTGATCTCAACGCCTGGGGCAGCGCTCCGGCAACCCGCAACCTCAGTGGGCGTCTGTTCTGGCGGGGACAACAGGGAAGTTTCGAACTGGACAGCCCCGATGGCTTCGCCATGCATTATCCGGGCGTTTACAAGGATTTCATGCGCTATGGGGCCAGTCGGGGGCGAGTGGATATTTTCTGGCAAAGAGAAGTGGCGGCCCTGAAAATTTCAGGAGGTCCGATCTCTATCGACGGTGAGGGGGATGAGGGGCGGATTCGCGCCTATTTGTCCCTGGATATCCCTCTCAAAAAAGGACCCGCGCCGACCATGTGGTTACTGGCCGGTATCCGCGACAGCCACTCCCGCCATGCGAGCCAATACCTGCCCGCTGTCCTCGATCCCGGTTTGCGCGCCTGGCTAGACCGAGGGGTCGGCGATGCCGACCTGGTAGAGGCCGGTTTCCTGTGGCGGGGTTCCCTGGCGACAAGCGAAGGCCCCAGGCCCAGTATTCAGGTCTATGCGAAAGTGAAGGATGGAACGCTTAATTACGATCCCGGCTGGCCGGCGCTGACGGACCTGTCTGCCTACATCACCGTCGATAACGGCACACTCAAGGGTGAAGTAAGTTCGGCCGGACTCGGTGACAGCGGTCGGGTGCAACTTAAATCCGCGCGCGTGAGCACTGCTCCCGGCCCGCTGTTATCGGTCAGGGCTGAGGTGAGCACACCTCTCGAGGAAGCGACCGACATCCTGCTGGCTTCGCCGATTCGGGAGCGAGTCGGCATGCTGGCCGACTGGCGCTTTCAGGGTAACGCCGAGGTTCAACTCGAGCTTGCGATTCCCCTGGGTGACAAGCGGCAAGAGGGGCATTATGGGGTGATGGCCGATGTCAGTCAGGGGCGGATGAGTCTCGCTGAATTTCCTCTGGTGTTTGAGTCTATTTCAGGCCAACTGGCCTACCGGGATGGGCAGGGTTTGTCTTCCTCGGGCCTGAACAGCAAGCTCTGGGGTCAGACCCTGACGGCGACCATCGATACCGCGGGCGGCGAGACACGGGTCGAGACCGAGGGGCGTTATGATATTGCCCGCTTGCCGTCCTGGCATCCACTGTTGGGCAATCAGGTTTCCGGTGACAGTGATTACCGGGCCGTTTTTGTGGTGCCGGCCAGTGGCCCGCCTTATCTGAATTTCACTTCATCCACTCAGGGACTGTCGCTTACCTTGCCGGAGCCCCTGTACAAGGCGGCGACAACGGCCTGGCCACTGACTGCAAAAATGACGTTCACTGATGAGTTGGGGATCGATGGCCGGCTCGGGGATGACATTGGCTTCAGTATCCGTATGGCTGAAGGCAGACTCAAGGTGGGGCAGCTGGCGTTGGGAGGGGTCACTGCCGAGGTGGCGGGTCTGACGGGTGCTTCGGTAATTGGACACACACCGGAAATCAATCTTGATGCCTGGCTGGACATGTTCCGGGCGATGAAATCATCTTCGCGCGGGGCAGCCGAGCCCAATTTGCCTGGTGTGGCGCCGCGGTTTTCGCTGCGGGTGGGCGAACTGATCTACCGGGGTCTTTCGGTCAGCGAACTGAAAGCCACCGGCACTTATGATCAGCAGGGGCTGGACGTTTACCTGGACAGCGGCATGCTAGCGGGCCGAATTGTGGTGCCAGCCATGGCCGACCAACCCATGGAGATGGATCTTAACTATCTCGCTTTGCCGAAACCCGATCTCGACAGTGAAGACAGTTTGCTCGATCGCCTGGATCCTCGGGATCTGCCACACCTTAGATTCGCTACCGGAGGTCTGCGCATTGGCGACGACGAACTGGGTGAGTTGGCTTTCCTGATGCAGCCACTGCCTGACGGGTTAGTGGTAAGTGAGATTAACGCTGAGCTTACCGGCGTTGAAATCAGCGACCTGCCCGACGGAGCACCCACGGTCTTTAGGTGGCGCCAGATCGATGGTCGCCACCAGACCCAACTCACTGGCCTGCTCAAAACCCATGACCTGGGTGCGGTTCTGAGGGCCTGGAAATTGCCCGTGGTAGTGGACAGTGACGAGGCGGCGGCGATCGTCGATTTGAGTTGGCATGACAAACCCTGGGATTTCGCGTTGGAAAAACTCTCGGGTCAGGCAGCCCTCAATTTCAAGGATGGCAACTTCTTCCGTGCGCCGGGGACGACGAGTAACGCCTTTATCAGGCTGATCAGCCTGATTAATTTCGACACCTGGGCGCGGCGCCTGCGCCTGGATTTTTCCGACCTGTTTGCCTCCGGAGTCATATACGAAAGTCTCAAGGGCGGGCTGGTTTTCGACCAGGGCACCATGGATTTCGATGCTCCCGTGGTCGTTGATCTGCCCTCTGGCAAAATGCGTCTTACCGGGCGTACTGATCTGGTGGCTGAAACCCTGGATACCCACATGGTCGCGACGCTCCCGGTAGGGACTAATCTGCCCTGGATTGCCGCGCTGGTCGGTGGCCTGCCGGCAGCGGCCGGAGTGTACCTGACCAGCAAGATCTTCGAGGATCAGGTGGACCAGGTATCCAGCTTCAGTTATCGGATAACGGGCCCCTGGAGCAAGCCGGAAGTGCAGGTCGACAAAGTATTCAGCGATAAAACCGGGAAGTAAAATGGAGTCGAATACCAGACACGTTGTCGAGAGCCCCGGGCCGGGCACCGATAGTCCGGCACGCGTCGCGGCTGTGCAATTGAAAGCCGCGGGAACACCGGCAGAAAATATGGCGGTGGCGCGAGCTTACATTGCCAGCGCCGCGGCAGCGGGCGCCCGGTTGATTGTGCTACCCGAACACTTCGTTTATTACAATGACAACGACCTGGCGGCGGTTGCCGCGCGGGAGGCCGATCAAAACGGCCCGGCCCGGGCATTTTTCGCGGAGCAGGCGCGTCGCCATGGTGTTTGGCTGGTGGCGGGGACCTTGCCGATGTTCGAAGCGGGGGATGTCAGCAAACCATTCGCCGCCTCCCTGCTCTATGACCCCCGGGGCGCCGAGCGGGCTCGATATAACAAGGTCCACCTGTTCGATGTCCTGGTACAGGCTACCGGTAAGCGTTATTACGAGTCGGATCGCTACCAGCCTGGCGCGCACCCGGTGAGCGCACACACCGGCGTCGGCCATATCGGCATGAGCGTGTGCTACGACCTGCGTTTTCCGGAATACTATCGTTTGCTGGTGGCGCGCGGTGCGGAAATTCTCGTCGCGCCATCGGCGTTTACCGCTAGCACCGGAGAAGCACACTGGCGCTTGTTATTACAGGCACGAGCGGTGGAAAACCTCTGCTATGTGGTAGGCGCCAACCTCTGTGATCGCGATCATCCCGGCAAACCCACCTGGGGCGGCTCGGCGATCATTGATCCCTGGGGCAAGGTGCTGGCGGAAATGGATGAGCAGGAGGGCTTTATCGTCGCCGATATAGATCTCGAGCGGCTCAGGGATTTGCGGGCCAGCATGCCGGTGCTGGCGCACCGGCGCTTTTAGCCATAGCGCAAATATTCAGGTGAGCTTGAAATCCAGGGAACCGGCTCGATATGGTATAAAGTCCCGGCAATGCTCGCGCTGGTACCGGGTCAGTGGAGTCCAGCCCCTGGCGCTGTTCGGAAATGCAATCGGGGGCTGTAGCGAGTATATTAGCCACGTGTTTGAAAACCGCGCTCATTAGTGGAGGTCGCAGATATGAATCATCCCGCAAGCCCCGCCGGCATCACTCAGCAGGCATCGGTACTGGCCACCAACAGGGTCATTCGCAACACCTACCTGCTGTTGTCCATGACCCTGGCTTTCAGCGCGCTGACCGCGGGCCTGTCAATGGCATTCAATTTGCCGCATCCCGGCATACTGATCACGCTCGTGGGTTATTTTGGCCTGTTGTTTTTGACCAGCAAATTCCGCAACAGCGCGCTGGGCCTGGTGTTTGTATTCGGGTTGACCGGATTCATGGGCTTGACATTGGGGCCGATTATCGGCCTCTATCTAAAGCTCCCCAATGGCCCCCAGTTGGTGATGAATGCGCTCGGCGCCACAGCGGTGACCTTCGTGGGCCTGTCCGCCTACGCTCTCACTTCCCGGAAGAACTTCAGTTTCATGGGTGGTTTTTTGATGGCGGGCATCATTGTCGCTTTCCTTGCCGGCCTGGGCGCGATCTTTTTCGAAATGCAGGGCCTGGCGCTGGTGGTGTCAGCGATGTTTGTGGTGCTGATGGCCGGTTTGATTCTTTATCAGACCAGTGAAATCATTCACGGTGGCGAGACAAACTACATCATGGCCACCGTGACCCTGTATGTGGCTATTTACAATCTGTTCACCAGTCTGCTGCATCTGCTTGGCGCTTTTGGTGATGATTAGGCTGTCGCGTTGACGTTGCTAAGCTTAATAGCAAATAAGCAGATAATAAAACGAAGGGCCTATCAATAGCCCAGGACCCCAACAGCCCGGGACCAGGGGAGACGGAGCCTTAATTCAGGCTCTGTCTCACATCCGCGGCGGTCGCCGGTTCCGCGCCCGCGGCCCTGATTGCCGTAACCGCCTCTTCGACCCACTGCACATTGGTTTTTTTACAGTGGAAGGGGGCGTCTTCCAGGCCTACCCGTACATGACCGCCCAACTCGACAATCTTGGGAATCAAGGGAATGGTGTTGATGTCCAGACCCGCCACCATCCAGGGTGCGTCGGGTGCCTCTTCCTGCATCAACTTTGCCAGCGCCTCGATCGCCCACTCCCGGGGAGGAAAACAGAAATTGAAGCCATCGGAGAGCATGAAGCGAAACACCGGCGTTTTTACTCCGGGAATGGAGCGGTAGAGCATAGCGCCCTCGCGGACAAAACCGGGTTCGTAACAGGCATAGGCGGGGCGCCAGCCGTATTGCGCCGCCAGCCGGGCGCTGGCTTTTAGCACGCCGGGGCCATTGGCGTAGATGTCGCCCTCGTCGCCAAACAGATTGGCGGCGGTTTCGCGGGTGGAAAAATTGCAGGAGCCGGGGTCGAGAATGCCCCACTCCAGCACCCCGCGTCGGCATAATTCATTGCTGCTGGCGTTACGCACCTCGGCGTCACTGGACATGGGAATGTTAATCGAAGAGGGATAGACAATGGCGTCTACTTCTTTTCGGATACCTTCGATGAAGGCCTGGCAGATGTCCGCGTCGCCGTTTTGCCTGCCTGTATCCGGATCCAGGCTGTGGGCGTGAATGATGGCGGCGCCGGCATTGACGCAGTCGATGGCCTCGCGAGTGATTTCCTCGGCGGTTATGGGGATATTGGGTTGCAGGGCGCGGGTCCAGGCGCCATTCATGGCAACTTCAATCCAGACTTTCTGACTCATGGCAAGCTCCTTACTCTTTTTATCGTTATGGCTAATATAACGTGAAGCCGCGCTAAAATCCTTTTTTGCGGGGTTTGTTCATTAGCCCGGACCAGCGGCAGCGGCGCGACGCTGAACTTAGCCGCTGAACTTAACAGTGGTTTCAGTTTCTTAAACATGACCCATGAGGATAACCGACAGATGGTCAGCATAATGACAGCAGCTTTTAAAACGGCCGTTAAAGCAGGTGTAATCGCGCTGCCCGTCGCCCTTATGCTGGCTAGCCTCGATCTTGCCGCCAAGGATGAAATGACAGTTGTGCAGGCTAGAGACTACATCGCTCGCGGCGAAAACCTGGAAACCATTCCCAAGGGCGTATGGAAAGACCTTCTGACGCCCGAGCAGTTTCATATTCTCTGGCGCAAGGGTACCGAGCAACCGTTTACCGGCAAGTTGCTGGACAATAAAAAGGAAGGTGTTTATATAACCGCCGGTTGCCGTCTGCCGGTGTTTCATTCTTCCCATAAATTCGACTCCGGCACCGGCTGGCCCAGTTTTTGGGAAATATTCGATCGGGACAATGTGGTGCTGAAGAAGGACTGGTCCTGGGGTTTTAGCCGCATCGAAGTATTATCCAGGTGCGGCGAGCACCTCGGGCATGTGTTCGAGGATGGCCCGGAGCCCACCGGCCTTCGCTATTGCATCAACTCCGAGGCCCTGGAGTTTGTGCCGGCGACGACCAATCGATTGCCGGTTCTCCCTCCGGATCAGTCTGAGTAGCAGGTCCGACGGTTCACGCCTGTCACCCGGTTCCGCGGAGGTTCGTGGCGACGCCTCATGCGGTGGCGAAGCGTTTCCCGGCAAAGCCCGCCGTGTCCCGAAATGCCGGGACGCGGAGCAAATACCGGCTTTTTGTTTTATCATATCCACCCCCTGAATCGCGGTGGACAGGCTGGCCGAAATGGCGGCTGATTTTCGAGCTCGGATTGCGCTCGGTGGATGTTCCCGGGCAGGAAGTTCCCGCGACATTGCCCAGGTTTGACGGAAATATGGCACGCGTATGACCACACAAGTACACCTCGATTCGGCCGCCGAACCTGACCGCGCAGTGGTCAGAGAGATTGTCGCGGCAATGGCCGCGATGCCCGGCGCCCTGTTGCCCATTTTGCATGAGGTGCAACATCGTCTGGGCTATGTGCCCGCCGATTGCGTCGCGGAAATCGCCCGGGGTTTGAATCTGTCGCGCGCCGAGGTTCATGGTGTGATCAGCTTTTATCATCACTTTCGCACCGCGCCCGCGGGTCGGCATGTGGTACAGGTGTGCCGCGCCGAAGCCTGTCAGGCCGTGGGCGCGAGAGCACTGGAAGCCCATATGCAAAAAAGCCTAGCCATTGAAACCGGCGCGACCACCGCTGACGGTAAGGTCACTCTGGAACCGGTTTATTGCCTGGGAAATTGCGCCTGCGGCCCTTCCGTACAGCTTGATGACAGGATCTATGCGCGGGTGACGCCAGAGCGCTTCGATGCGCTGATGGCGGGACTGGAGGCAAAGTAATGATCAAGGTCTATGTGCCCCGCGATACCACGGCCTGCGCCCTGGGCGCCGACCAGGTAGCCGACGCCCTGGTGCGCGAGGCTGCCGCGCGGAAAACAGAGATTGAGCTTATACGCAACGGCTCGCGCGGTATGTTCTGGCTGGAGCCCCTGGTGGAAGTGGATACGCCGGCGGGACGAGTCGGCTATGGCCCGGTTGGCGCCACTGACGTGGTTAGCCTGTTTGATGGCGGTTTCCTCGACGGCGGACAGTGTGAACTTGGCCTCGGGTTGGTGGAGGAAATTCCCTATCTGGAAAAGCAGCAGCGTGTGAATTTCGCCCGTGCCGGGATTATCGATCCCCTGTCCGTGGAAGACTACCGGGCCCATGGCGGCTACGCCGGTTTGGAGCGAGCCCTGACGATGACGCCCCAGGCCATCGTTGATGAAATCAAGAATTCCGGTTTGCGTGGTCGCGGCGGCGCGGCGTTCCCGGCGGGCATTAAATGGCAGACGGTTCTGGATACCGGCGCCGAGCAGAAATACGTCGTTTGCAACGCCGATGAAGGGGATTCCGGCACCTTTGCCGATCGCCTGCTGATGGAGGCTGACCCGTTCCAGTTAATCGAGGGCATGGCCATAGCCGGTCTGGCTACCGGAGCAACCCAGGGCTATATCTATCTGCGCTCCGAATATCCCATGGCCCACACGGTGTTGAAAAAGGCAATCGCCAACGCCTACGAGAGCGCCTACCTGGGCGCCGATCTGTGCGCTAGCGGCAAGCGTTTTGATCTGGAAGTGCGTCTGGGCGCAGGAGCCTATATCTGTGGTGAAGAGACCTCCCTGCTGGATAGCCTGGAAGGTAAGCGGGGAATGGTGCGCGCAAAGCCGCCTTTGCCAGCCATCGTTGGGCTTTTCGGGCAACCCACGGTAATCAACAACGTTCTGACCCTGGCTAGCGCCACCGCGGTCCTGGCCGATGGTGCCGAAAACTACAACAAACTGGGTACCGGCCGGTCACTGGGGACCTTGCCCATGCAGTTGGCGGGTAATGTCAAGCGCGGCGGGTTGGTAGAGCTGGCCTTTGGCGAGACTCTCAGATCCCTGATGGAAGACTTCGGCGGCGGCACGGCCAGTGGTCGACCCATGAAAGCCGTCCAGGTGGGTGGCCCCCTCGGTGCCTACATGCCGGAATCCCAGTGGGATACTAAACTGGATTACGAGGCCTTCGCCGCGATCGGCGCGATGCTGGGGCATGGCGGTGTGGTAGTCTTTGACGATACCGCGGATATGTCTGTGCAAGCCCGGTTTGCCATGGAATTCTGTGTCGTCGAATCCTGTGGCAAGTGTACGCCATGCCGTATTGGCTCGACCCGTGGCGTCGAGGTCATCGATAAAATCCGGGCTAATGATCGCCGGGAGGAACACCTGGTCCTTCTGGACGAATTATGCGAAACAATGATTTACGGTTCCCTCTGCGCCATGGGTGGTCTCACGCCCTCGCCGGTGCGCAGTGCGGTGACACACTTTCCCGAGGACTTCGGCGGTTGAGCGAGTCGGGCCAGTCGAGCGAGGAATAGAAAATGCTGCAATATTACGAACCCGAGAAAGATTTTGGCACGCCCGCCAGTATGGCCACCGAAGTGGTCAGGCTGAATATCGACGGCGTTGATATAGAAGTATTGTCCGGTACTTCGGTCATGCGCGCGGCGGCGGAAGCTGGCATCAAGATTCCCAAACTTTGCGCCACCGACTCCCTGGAGGCCTTTGGTTCCTGCCGGATGTGCATGGTGCAAATCGAAGGGCGCAAGGGTTACCCCGCGTCTTGTACCACGCCGGTTGAAAACGGCATGGTGGTCAGAACTCAAACCGACAAGGTGGCGGGACTGCGCCGCAACGTCATGGAGCTTTATATCTCCGATCACCCGCTCGATTGCCTGACCTGTCCCACCAATGGCAATTGCGAATTGCAGGATACCGCCGGACAGGTGGGCTTGCGAGAAGTGCGATACGGCTATCAGGGTAATAATCACCTGAGCGCCGAAAAAGACCAGTCCAACCCCTATTTCACCTTTGATCCCTCCAAGTGTATTGTCTGCTCCCGTTGCGTGCGCGCCTGCGAGGAAACCCAGGGCACCTTTGCACTGACCATCGATGGTCGCGGTTTCGAGTCCAAGGTCAGCCCGGGCCAGAATCAGGCCTTTATGGATTCGGAATGCGTCTCCTGTGGCGCTTGTGTCTCCGCCTGCCCAACGGCGACCCTTACGGAAAACTCGATTATCCAATACGGTCAGCCGGAACACAGCGTGATTACCACCTGTGCCTATTGCGGCGTGGGTTGCGCGTTCAAGGCGGAAATGCGGGGTAATACCGTAGTCAATATGACGCCCTGGAAAGAAGGCAGGGCCAACGAAGGCCACTCCTGCGTAAAAGGGCGCTTTGCCTTTGGGTATGCCACCCACCCGGATCGTATCACCAGCCCGTTGATTCGTGATGCCATCGATCAGCCCTGGCGGGAGGTGAGCTGGGAAGAAGCCTTTAGCTTTGCCGCCGGACGCCTTAAATCAATCCAGGAAAAATACGGCACCCACAGTATTGGCGCCATTAGCTCCTCGCGTTGCACCAACGAGGAGGTGTGGCTGGTGCAAAAATTGGTGCGCGCGGGCTTTGGCAATAACAATGTCGATACCTGCGCGCGGGTTTGTCATTCTCCCACCGGCTATGGTTTGAAAACCACCCTCGGTGAATCAGCCGGCACCCAGGCCTTTGCTTCAGTGGCAAAAGCCGATGTGGTCCTGGTCATGGGCTCCAATCCGACCGACGCCCACCCGGTCTTTGCTTCGCGGCTCAAGCGCCGCCTGCGTGAAGGCGCCAGGCTGATTGTTGTGGACCCAAGGGAAATCGAACTGGTGTCCGCCCCACATGTCAGGGCGGACTACCATTTGCAGCTGCGACCCGGTTCCAACGTTGCTTTTGTCAACGCCATGGCCCATGTCATCGTGACCGAGGGCCTGGAGAACGAGGCGTTTATTCGCGAGCGTTGTGAATGGCCTGCCTATGAGCAGTGGAAGGCCTTCATCAGTGCCGGTCAACACGCACCCGAGGCCACCGAAGAGATCACCGGCGTGCCCGCCCGGACACTGCGCGAAGCCGCTCGTCTCTATGCCACTGGTGGCAATGCGGCTATTTACTACGGTCTGGGTGTTACCGAGCACAGCCAGGGCTCCACTACGGTCATGGGTATCGCCAACCTGGCCATGCTGACCGGCAATATCGGTCGTGAAGGTGTTGGCGTGAACCCCATGCGCGGGCAGAACAATGTCCAGGGTTCCTGCGATATGGGTTCCTTTCCCCATGAATTACCGGGCTACCGCCATATCTCGGATCCCGCTACCCGTAGCCTGTTTGAGCGCGACTGGGGTGTGCAACTCCAGAGTGAGCCGGGGCTCAGGATTCCCAATATGTTTGATGCCGCCATCGACGGTGACTTCAAGGGGCTTTACTGTCAGGGTGAGGATATTGCGCAGTCAGATCCCAACA
This sequence comes from Porticoccaceae bacterium, assembly GCA_040235495.1. Classification (GTDB taxonomy): domain Bacteria; phylum Pseudomonadota; class Gammaproteobacteria; order Pseudomonadales; family Porticoccaceae; genus HB2-32-21. Next base: position 3,945 of record JBECKV010000074.1, on the reverse strand, counting down.
CCCTCCATGTGGAAGCGGCGCTGACTGCACTTGAGTGTCTGATCGTACAGGACCTGTTTCTGAATGAAACCGCTAAATATGCCCATGTTTTCCTGCCCGGCTCGTCCTTTCTGGAAAAGGATGGCACCTTTACCAATGCCGAGCGTCGCGTAAGTCCGGTACGCAAGGCCATGCCACCCCTGGCGAAACTGGCCGACTGGCAGGTGACTCAAGGCCTGGCTCAGGCATTGGGGATGGACATGAACTACGACCACCCGCGAGAAATCATGGCAGAAATTTCCCGGCTGACACCGACTTTTGCTGGTATCAATTACCAGAGACTCGATGAGCTGGGTAGTATCCAGTGGCCCTGCAATGATCAATCACCCGCGGGCACGCCCACCATGCACATCAATCAGTTCGTGCGCGGTCAGGGATTTTTTGCCATTACCGAGTTTGTGCCGACCGATGAGCGCGCTACCCGGAAATTTCCGCTTTTGTTAACGACGGGTCGCATCCTCAGTCAGTATAACGTCGGCGCGCAGACCCGGCGCACCGCCAACAACCACTGGCACCATGAAGATATTCTGGAAATTCATCCCCACGATGCCGAGGAGCGGGGTATCAGGGATGGAGACTGGGCCGGCATTCAGAGCCGGGTGGGGGACACGGTATTGAGAGTCCGGGTCAGCGAGCGGGTCCAGCCGGGCGTGGTTTATACCACTTTCCATTTCCCGTTTTCGGGCGCCAATGTGATCACCACTGATAATTCTGATTGGGCCACTAACTGCCCCGAATACAAGGTTACGGCGGTGCAGGTCAGCAAGGTAAGCGCGCCATCTTCCTGGCAGGATCGTCAGCGGAAATTTAATGAACAGCAGCTCGCTTTCCTGCGCAGGGCGCGCGCGCATGAGCAAGAAACCACCGCCGGGTGATCATGGCGACCATCGGCTAATGGCAGAGCTCGTAAGCGCGCGCAGGTCGGTTATCGACTGGCGAGCGGGAACGCTCAACGAGGTCAGCGACACCATTATCCGCGAGACCGCAGTCGCACTGGTTTACAACGGTGTTTCCCACGTTGTGATGATGACCACGCCAGAGCATCTGGAAGATTTTGCTCTTGGTTTCAGTCTTACCGAAGGTATTCTGACCAGTCCGAATCAGCTCTACGACATCGAAATTCACGAGCATGCGGCGGGGCTGGAACTAGCCCTCGAAATCAGCACGGAACGCTTTGCCCTCCTGAAGTCCGCACGACGCAACATGACGGGACGTACCGGCTGCGGTTTGTGTGGCGCGGAATCCCTGGAACAGGCCATTCGCGCCCCCCAGCCGGTTGCCGCGCGTCATGTTTTTTCTCATGACGGGGTCGAACACGCGGTGCGCTATCTGGAGGTGAATCAACCGCTCCAGGGGGTGACGGGGGCCGTGCATGGCGCGGCCTGGTGCGACCAACAGGGTAATATTGAGTTGGTTCGCGAGGATGTGGGACGCCACAACGCCCTCGATAAACTGTGTGGGGCGCTGGCCAGGGACCAGCGGGTCCGTGGTTTGAGCGCGACTGGGAATACGGATAGTCAAGGTAACTTCGTCCTGATTTCCAGCAGAGCGAGTTATGAGATGGTGGTAAAAGCGGCCAGTATGGGCGTGGAAATGCTGGTGGCGGTATCCGCGCCAACCCTTCTGGCGATGGAGTTAGCCGAAAAACTCAATATCACACTGGTCGGCTTCGCCCGACCGGGCAGGCACATGGTTTACACCTGCCCGGATCGACTCGCCTGAGTGGACGAGGGGGATATGACAAAACAGCGCGTGTATGGGGGAGTGGTAGCGTAGTGGCAAAACACAGTATCGGGCATCTGGTGAAGATGCTGAATCAGATTGCCCAGAGTGTCCCGGCGGCGACACCGGAGGCCAAGGCCAAAGCGGCGGCGGCTCATATCGACAGGTTCTGGACGCCGTCGATGAAACAGGACGTTCGTGATCAGGTGGCAGGCGCGGAGGAATCGCTGACGCCTTTGGCCATGGAGGCGTTAAAACATCTGGATGGTAGTCAATAATCAGTAGACCCTATCGGGATTTGGGCGAGAAGCCAACGCGCCTTTCCCTGTAGCTGGAGTGGCGCAAACATGCTCCGGCGACCGCTCAAGTCCGGACCTCCTTGCCGGAATTGTGGTCACCCGCCTGAATCAAGCGCGCCACGCATGATTCGATAATAGTCGCTCCACAATCCGGTTTAGGTCTTGAAGTAAAGAATTCCATGCTCAGTCAGGACCAAGGTGTTTGCAGAGCCGTTCTCGTGCTTGACTTGATCCGTATCTCATTTTAGCGCTTTAAATTGTGAAGCAGATCACATAGCGCTACTTTGAGGGGATCAAAGTAACCGCTTGTCTGGAAATCCCGCCGCGTGCAAGGTCCCCACCCGGCAAGCGTATTACAGTTAGCGCGTAAACGGTTTTTTCCCAATCAAAGAGCTTGGATCATGGACGGTTCTTCTGACACAAGGCAAATACAATTAAATCGGGATGTCGCGGCCCTCACCTTGCGGCGCCTGGCCTTTGGCACGGGTATTACCGGTGCGGTTTCTCTGGTGCTGGTGTTGATCGGAGCCTCCAGAATCGGAGAAACGCAGTACACAATCTGGGTAATCGCACTGGCGGGGATATTTATCGCCCGCATGGCCTCCTACGTGAGCGCCCGGCGTGGTTTTGAGGCCGACGAACTTACCACCGCCACTCAGACGAAGTTAAAGGTTTCCGGCCTATTATTTGCTGTTTCAGATGGCATCATCTGGGCCTCCGCCAGCTGGGTGGTGTTCGCGATACTCAACGTCAGTCTTTATAGCGTTATGTCGCTGACCCTGGTTGTCGTTGCCACCTATGGCCTGATTTATATGTTTCATCCCAAGGCCGCGGCGGCCGCCATGGTGCTTGCCGGAGCGCCCCTGCTGGTGTTCCCTTTCGCGGATAACGGTAATGACGGCTTTTATATGGCCACACTGATGGTGATCCTGATCGGTGCGATTTGCCTGGGTATCTATGAATTGAAGCGCCACATGATCGACTACCTGTACAAAAACAGTGAATACAAGCAGATTGTCGATACCCATAAACTGGCTGAAGAAAAGGAAAAAGAGGCTAATTTCATTTTTAATCAGCAGTGGCAAAACACCCCCCTGGCCGCGATTGAATGGAGCCGCGAGTATAAAATCACTCGCTGGAACCCCAGCGCTGAAGCCATGTTTGGATACTCGGCGCAGGAGGCGGTCGGGAAGTCACTGGAAATGCTGTTTGCCAATAATGAATTTGCCAAGATGAAGCGAGCCTGGCGCGGTATATGGCGTAGTAAAAAAGGCCGTCGAAGCGTGAGCGTCTGTCTTAATAAACAGGGCGAGCCCATTTATTGTGAATGGCATGACTCCGCCCTTGCCAAGGATGGTGTTGCCTTTGGCATTACTTCCTTTGTCGAGGATATTTCGCCGCAGGTGCGATCCAGGAAAATCATCAAGCAACAGGCTAATTTTGACACGCTGACAGGTCTCTTCAATCGCAGGATGTTGATGGCTAAACTGGATGCGGCAATTAAGAATTGCGCGCAAGCGCGCGAATTCTCCGCGCTTATATTTCTGGATCTGGATCACTTTAAGGATATAAATGATACCCAGGGTCACGATGTCGGCGATGTCGTACTGGTGGAGTTTGCCAAAAAGCTGCGGTCCATCATTCGCCAAAATGACGCTGTCGCGCGCTTTGGCGGAGATGAATTTGTCATTCTCCTCAACGATTTGGGAACCAGCCGCAAGGTCGCGGTAACGAACGCGCAATTGATGGCGGACAGGCTGCTAATCGCCGGCGATAACCTCTGCAAAGTCGATGGTGTTAATTACTGTCTCGATGTCAGCGGCGGCATAACGCTATTTAATGGCTCCGCGAATAATGCGGTTGAACTGCTTAAAAGCGCGGATCT
>JBECKV010000189.1:0-5600 GCA_040235495.1 Porticoccaceae bacterium | reverse complement strand
TGGCACCAGCTCTTCCAGTGTGACCATTTCCAGCGCGTGCTGCTTGGGTGAAGGGGCTCGGAGCATCAGGGTTGCCTGTTGAAAGCGACACCCTATTAAACAAAAGCCCCCGCCTTTAGGCTAGGGGCTTTGTCAGCAGTCTGCCGCGGGTTATCCCGCGGTTTTTTATTTGCCACACGGCTTGTTGCCGGCAAAACCTAATCCCTGGTGATGGCCCAGGTACCATCACCGTCGTCATTGACTGAGTGCTGGATGTTGACGAAGAGTATTTTCGGGTCGTGACCAAAGTAGATGCCGGTGGCTTCGGCCTCCGGGTCAGCCAGGGAGGCGAACAGCCAGACATTGTCGGCCACACCGTCGCCATTGTGATCCTTGTCCGCGACCCAGATATCAGAGGGCAGGTTGTCCTCGACAATCATGAGCTTGCCGTCCGGTGTCGCGGCCAGGTTGTCGACCGAGTCCATGCCGGTCTGAAAGCCCGCCTCGCCCGGCTTGCTTTTTTCCACCGGCGCATTGATGCCCGGCATCACAAAGTTAGTGACCCTGAGGCTGCCAAGGTCGATGGCCAGTACCCGGCCTTCAAAAATTTCATCACCGGCTTCATCCAGGGGTCCCTCGGTCACGGCGACATACAGTACGTTACCGATGATTTCCAGGTCCTCCGGTCGCTGGTAGCTGGCACCTCCGGCTTCGGAGCCGGCCTGGCGGGCATTTTCAGGGTCGATGGGGCCCAGCCACGTACCCTGACCGGTGTTGTTTTCACCCCCTTCGACGCCGAGCACGAAGAGCTCGCCGGCCGACAGATCACCGTATTTGGAGGGCACGAATTTATAGACACCGCCTCCGCAGGGCAGACTGCCGTCGGGGCATTCGCTGGTCAGGCCGCGCCACTCGTCGACCACATAGACCGCGCCGGCGCCATCAATAGCAATGCCTTCGTGGGCCAGCCGACCGACGGCGGGACGATCGATGACCGTGCCAGAAGTCAGGTCATGCGTGTTGAATACGATTTCAAACAGCCGGCCGCCGGTAACTTCCTCGGCAAACAAGAGGCTGCCCCAGGGGGTCCAGCGGATGCCGTCGAGTGCCTGGTAGCTGGGATCCTGGGCCAGAATGCTGGTGCTGCCGGTCTGCAGGTCGACCACGGATACCGCGCCACCGGGATAAGTCGTGCAGTCAGGGAAGGGTGCCCATGGGGCGCCGCAGCGAACTTCGTGGGTGCGATAAAGGTAGCGCCCGGCGAATTTGCCGTTTTCGTTGACGGTGTTCATATCGTGCCAGTCGTCGATGCCCGGGGCATAAATATTCAAGTTGTTCTCATCCGAGACCACCGATTGGCTGAAGCCTTCGGGAATCACAAAAGGTTGGTTCTGGTCCCAGGTCGAGGCGGTCGCGGACTGGGGGATGGGCTGGAAGCCGAAGGGTCCGGTCTGCGAACCATCGGCGAAAGCCGGGAGGCTGTGAGCGCCTAGCAGGGCGACGCCACCTGACACCAGTGCGGCCAGGCTGAGGTGGGGCAATTTCTTCATCATGATTGGTACCTTTGAGGTCTGAGTCGGGAATACGGATCGGGGTTTTCGAGGGGCTCCCGGCAGTCGGCAGGGGACGCCGGGAAGCGTGTTTAACCGGAGCTGACCCGGTTGCCGACCAGGTTAAGCGCCGGCGATGAATGTCTGATGACGATGAGGTGATAAATTAACGACAACACCGGCCCGAATCAGCCTGGGTGCTCGTATTCATCCTCGTCGGAAACCTCGTAAAACACGGTTTTATCGAGCATGCCTTCGCCGTGGGCAACCACTGTGGAAACCATGCAGTCGCCCGTGACATTGACCGCCGTGCGCATCATGTCCAGCAGACGGTCGACACCGATAATCAGGGCGATACCCTCCACCGGCAGGCCCACCTGTTGTAATACCAGCGACAGGGTAATGAGCCCCACTCCTGGAACCCCCGCCGTGCCCACCGAAGCCAGGGTGGCGGTGAGAATCACCGCCAGGTAGCCGCCCAGGGAAATATCCACGCCGAAGGCCTGGGCGATAAACACGGTGGCCACGCCCTGCATGATGGCCGTGCCGTCCATATTGATGGTCGCTCCCAGGGGCACGGTGAAGGAAGCGATGGCGTTGTCGATGCCGATGCGGCGTTCGGCGACATTCATGGTCACCGGTATGGTGGCGCTACTGGACGAAGTGCTAAAGGCGAATAACAGTGCCGGACGGATATTTTTCAGCAGAGTCCAGGGGCTGAGCCGAGTCAGCACTGCAAACAGAGTGGCATAGACCCCCAGTCCGTGTAAAAGCAGCACAACAACCACGGTAAAAAAGTATTTCGCCAGATCGGCAATAGCAGAGATCCCGAGCTCGCTGAACAGCTTGGCCAACAGGCAGAAAACACCGTAGGGCGCGAGGTGCATCAGAAAGGAGACCATGGTCATGACGACGTCGTTAAAACTCTCGAAAAAACCGAGCACCTGCTTGCCCTTGTCGCCGCTGTGGGTCACCGCCACGCCCATTAGAATGGCGAAAACAATAATCTGCAGCATATTCCCCTCGGCCATGGCCTTGACCGGGTTGGTGGGGAAGATATTGATTAACACTTCCTTGACGGAAGGGGCTGGTGCCGGCTGGTATTCGGCGGCGGCGTCCAGTGCTATGCCGACACCGGGGTCGATGAGATTGGCCAACGACAATGCCAGGGTCACGGCGATGGCCGTGGTGAGCAGGTATAGCGCCAAGGTTTTTATCGCCATCCGCCCCATGCGGGCATTCACCCCCATGGCGCTGGCGCCGCAGACCAGGGACACGAATACCAGCGGCACCACCAGTAATTTCAGGGAGGCGACAAAGATCTGGCCAATGACGTCGAAAACCGAGTTCACCAGCCAGGCGCTCAGGTTGGCGAAAAAGCCACCCGCTTCGGCTGACAGCACGTTCAGCAATGCTCCGACCAGTACCCCCAGCACCATGCCTGTGAGTATTTTCGTGGAGAGGGTCATGGCGGGCTCCTTTGTTGGCCGGGGTTTCGAGAGGATTATTTCTTATCGCCGCGCATGGCCAGTATTTGTGCGCGCAAACTGGCAGCACTGACGGCGTCGGCGGGCAGCGCTTGCGCGGCACGAATATTGATACGGCTCCGGATACGGCGGAAGGGCCGGGTAAACGCCCCCTTGCCGCTGTGGCTGAAAAAGCTGCCCCACAGACCCTGCAGGGCCATGGGCACCACCGGCGCCGGGCTGCGTTTGAGGATACGCTCGATACCGGGACGGAATTCATCCAGCTCGCCATCGCGGCTGAGCTTGCCCTCCGGGAAAATACAGAGCAAGTCCCCCTGTTCAAGGCCTTCGGCGATGGCGTCCATGGCCGCTTCGTAGGTAGCTTCGTCCTCTTTCGGTGAACAGATCGGAATGGCGCGGCCGGTGCGGAAAATAAAGTTCAGCACCGGAATAGTGAATATGGGCTTGTACATGATAAAGCGGATGGGTCGGCGCACCGCCCCGGCTATGAGCAGTGCATCGACGTAGCTGACGTGGTTGCTGGCGATCAGCGCCGCGCCCTTTTCGGGGATATGTTCGAGACCTTCATGCCTGACCCGGTACATGGTGTGGCTGAGCAGCCAGATCAGGAAGCGCATGGTGAATTCCGGCACCTGCTGGAATATGAACACCACCACGGCGATATTCATCAAGGTGACGATCAGAAAGAACTCGGGGATGCTCAGGTCCGCCACGCCCAGCAGCAAAATACCCAGGACGCTGGCCACGACCATAAACACGGCATTGAGGATATTGTTAAAGGCGATCACCCGGGCGCGCTCGCTCTCCCGAGTGCGGCTCTGCACATTGGCATACAACGGCACGATGTAAAGCCCTCCGGACAGGCCGATAAAGACGATGTCCGCGAGTATTCGCAGACCCCCGGCACTGGTAAGAAAGGCGCCGACAGTGGCGGCGCCCTCGGCGGCGTAATGGCTGGCCGCGAAATACAGGTCGATACCGAAAACACTCAGCCCAAAAGCGGCCAGGGGCACCAGGCCAATCTCTACCTTGTGACCGCTCAGGCGATCACAGAGCAGGGAGCCGGTGGCGATACCCACGACGAAACCGCACAATAGCGTGGCGATTAGCCCGGATCCGCCTTTCAGCAGAGTGATGACAAAATTGGGCACCTGGGTCAGATAGGCGGCGCCCAGCAGCCAGAACCAGGAGATTCCAACAATCGACAGAAATACCGCATGCTTTTGTCTGGCCAGCCCATACAGAGCCCAGGTTTCCCGAAAAGGGTTCCAGTCGATTTTTAATTGCGGCGCCGAAGCCGGTGCGTCGGGAATAAAGCGGCTCGTCCACCAGCCGATGACGGCGACACTGATAATCGCCAGTGCGATAACCAGTTCCGGGTTTTCCCGGCCGGCCAGCAAGGTACCGCCCAGAGTGCCGATCAGAATGGCGACAAAGGTACCCATCTCTACCTGGGCGTTACCCGCCACCAGCTCCGCGCGGCTGAGATGCTGGGGGATGATCGAATATTTGATCGGCCCGAAAAACGCTGACTGCATGCCCATGGCAAACAGCAGCCCCAGCAGTCCCCACCACTGGTGGTGCCACCAGGCCAGGGCGGCCAGACTCATGATGGTGATTTCCGCCAGCTTGATCGAGCGGATGAGCAGGGCCTTGTCGAACTTATCCGCGAGCTGTCCCGCCAACGGCGAGAACAGGAAAAAAGGCAGGATAAACAAGCCCGCGGCCAGATTCGCCAGGGTGTTGCTATCGCCCATGCCGGTGGTCAGGGAGGAACTGACCAGGACTACCAGCAGGGCATTCTTGAAAATGTTGTCGTTTAAGGCACCGGCGAACTGGGTCAAAAAAAAGGGTAGAAAGCGCCGGGAGCCCAGCAGACTGAATTGACCCGCGGCCAGATCTGCTTGCTGGTCTGATTCAGTCACGGGTGTGTATCACCTCCGCATGGTCGCGACCCCGACGCCTATACATCCTTGTATTGCGGTTTGCGTTTTTCCAGAAAAGCCTTGCCGCCTTCCTCCAGATAGGGGCCGATGCACAATACCTGGCCGCGATCCTCCATGGCCGCGACCGCTTCCAGGCTGGCGGCATCCTGGGAGATGTTCAACCCCTCCTTGGTCATGCGCAGGCCCATGGGCGACATCGCCAGCATCTCGTCAACCAGGGTCTGGCCCATGGCTTCCAGGTCGGCCTCCGGCGTCACTTCCGAGACCAGGCCGATGCGCAGGGCTTTCTCCGCATTGACAAAGCGGCCGCTCATCATCATTTCGGCGGCGTTCGAGGTGCCCACCGAACGCGGCAGAAAGTAACTGATACCAACATCGCAACCGGTCAGGCCGATTTTGGTCATGGCCACATTCATGCGGGCGTTGTCGGCAGCGTAGCGCACGTCACAGGCCAGGGCAAAGGCGAAACCTCCGCCGGTTGCCGCACCCTGCATCAAGGCGATGATGGGTTGAGGGCAACGGCGCATGCGCATGATGATTTCCGAGATCAGCCGCTGACCGAGCATGTCGGCGGCATTGCTGGCGCCAAAGTGGCCGGCGTCGTTGAGGTCGAGCCCGGAACAGAAATGCTTGCCGGC
>JBECKV010000119.1:0-2613 GCA_040235495.1 Porticoccaceae bacterium | reverse complement strand
TAGGGTGCCTCCAGATCGTTCTCGGCAGGCACGCTGCCAAAACGCAGGGGCATACCGGGCATTTTGAAGGTGCCGGCGCCTCGCTGGGTGACAGTGCGCACGGTGCCCCGCTCCACCAGGTGGGGATGTTCCATGGCTTCGGGCAGGCTCAGCACCGGGGCCACCGGAATGCGCGCGGCCTCCATTTTGGCGATGCTGTCCTGGTCGCTGGCGTGGCCTTGCAGCCACTGCTCGATGATCGGAATCAGCTCGTGGCGATGGCGAATGCGGTTGTTGGCGTCGGCAAAGCGCGGATCGCTGCGCAGCTCGGGCATTTCCATGACATCGCACAGGCGTTCCCACTGGGGCGGTGTGGCGATGATCATGATGTAGCCGTCCACGCCCTCGAATACCCCCATGGGACAGCCCAGCCGCTGATGGGAACCCGTCCGCCGGGGTTTGAGCTTGCCTTCGCTGGCGCTGTACAGGCCGACATACATTTCATGGCAGTGAAAATAGCTATCCAGCAGGGTGACGTCGATATACTCCCCTTCGCCACCCATGGCGCGATGAAACAAGGCGCCGTTAATGGCAGCCAGGGCATGGGCGCCGGTCATGGTGTCGCCGATGGCGGCGGCGGGAATACTCGGCGCCCTGTCTTCCTCGCCGATCAGACTGGTGATCCCGGAATAGGCCTGGCCAATATAGTCAAAGCCCGGCAGATCGGCGAGCGGCCCGGTCTGGCCAAAGGTGGAAATCGAACACATGATGCACCTGGGGTTCAGGTCGTGGACCACCTCCCAGCCGCAACCCAGACGTCCGATCACCCCGGGAGCGAAGTTTTCGATCAGCACATCGACCTTTTTGATCAGCTCATGGAGGATTTCCCGACCCCTGTCGGTTTTGGCGTCGATACAGAGGCTTTCCTTACCGCGGTTCTGCTGGAGGAAATAAAGCCCACGTCCGCCTTTTTGATACCCCGCATAGCGCACCTGATCACCCATGGGTGCGAGTTCCACCTTGATAATCTCCGCCCCCATTTCCGCCATCATGCGGGTGCAGGAAGGCCCGGCCACATGCTGGGAGAAATCCAGCACTTTGACGCCTTCAAGTATGTTTTTTCTGGTCATGGTTGTTCCCCTGAACGTCTAATAAACAGCAAAAACGATCCGCCACGGTGTTTTCTAAGTGGCATATTATTCAAGGCCCCCAACGGCCCTGATCTCCGCTTCAGCGTACCCAGCGGTCGAAGGGCAGAATCGGCACGGCGTCACCAGCGCTGACGTCCCTGTCACCGGCTTCCAACAGCATGAAACAGTTGCTGCGCCCGAAGGAACTCAGGGCACCGGAACTCTGCTGGCGGTCGGGGGTCACCTCGAAGCCACCCTGGTCGTGCGGGCGATATACGGCCCGTTGGAAATCCAGCCGCTGCCGGTTTCGTCTTATCGCCACGGTAGTGCGAGCGCTGAAAGTCAGTGGCTCTGTCGCGCGCGCGCCCTGCATTTTTTCCAGCACCGGCAGCGCCAGCTGGTGGCAGGTAACCAGCGCCGATACCGGGTTGCCCGGCAAGCCGAAAAACGTGGCCGCGCCCAACCGCCCAAAGATAAAAGGCTTGCCGGGTTTAATCGCCACTTTCCAGAAATCAACCTGCCCGAGTTCGGCCAGTAGCGCTTGCGCGTAGTCGGCCTCGCCCACCGACGCGCCACCACAGCTAATCACTGCCTGGGCCTCCAGAGCCGCCTGCTGGTAGGTCCTGCGCAAGCTGCCCGGATCATCGGCGACGACACCCAGATCAATGACCCGGCATCCCAGACGTTCGAGCATGGCCCTGAGGAAATAGCGGTTACTGTCGTAAATTTGACCGGGGCCAAGCGAAGAACCCGGTGGCCGCAGCTCATCGCCACTGGCAAACAACGCCACGCTCAAGGGTCGCCAAACCGACGCCTCCGACAAACCCAGAGTCGCCAACAGACCAATATCGACCGGACCCAGGCGCTGACCGGCGGCAAGCACCTGCTCGCCTCTGCTAATATCTTCACCCGCCCGCCTGATATTGGCGCCTCGTTCCGGCAACCGAGCCACCACCAGCCGGTCATCAAGGCACTCGGCATTTTCCTGCATCACCACCCGATCGGCGCCGCTCGGCACTTCCGCGCCGGTCATGATACGGATAGCCTGCCCCGGGTTGATAGAACCGGTGTAAGGCGCGCCCGCCATGGCTTTACCCACCACGGCAAACTCTCTGGCCTCCTGGCCTCTCTCCAGACAGAGCGCGTAACCATCCATGGCGGAATTGTCGGCGGGCGGTGAATCCAGCGGCGCGACGATGTCAGCGGCGAGAACACGACCGTTCAGGTCCTCCAAAGCCAGCGTTTCGGCCTGAACGACGACATCCACCGAGTCGAGCATCCGTCGGCGTGCTCCATCCAGAGGCAACAGGGCAATTGGTTTTCTGTCAGTCATTCCGTCAATCAATTATGGTAGTGGCGCGGCAAAACACGAAGCCAGGGGAATATCCTCCACTGGAGTTGGCGGCGGCGGACGAAGTCTTTTAGTTGTACCGCAACGGTAGCTTGCCTACTATAAAGCCAATATCAGGAAAGCCAATATAACGCCAATAATAAAACCAAAGCC
>JBECKV010000048.1:0-23182 GCA_040235495.1 Porticoccaceae bacterium | reverse complement strand
GTGATGCGGTATTTGCCGTTGACGACCATCTCCGGTGTGCCGGTAATTTTGTAGCCGCGCTGCCTGGCTTCGGCCTGTTGCACAGCCGCGGTCACCCCGAAGGAATTAAAGGTCTGCGTGAATTTTTCCGGATCGACGCCGTGCGCCGCAAACAGCTTGCCGATGGCGCCTTCACTGGCGAGCTTGTTTTTTCTCAGGTTTATTTCTTCAAACAATGCGCCATGCAGGTCATCGATGACATCCAGCGCCACGGCGGTATAGTAAGCTTGGGCATGAAGCTTCATGGTCGGGTGCCAGATCGCGGGGCTTTTTACCAGGACGACGTCTTCGGGCAGGTCTTTGGTCCACTCAGCCACCAGGGGTTCAAACCGGTAGCAGTGGCTGCAGCCATACCAGAATACCTCCGTTGCTTCTATTTTTTTGGGATCCTGTGTACGTATCGGCGTATCCAGGACCTCGTAGTGCTTGCCCGCGACGTACTGGCCGGCATCCGGGTCGTCGGCTTCCTGCGCCAGGGCGGTGGTGTTCAGCAGCGCCGCCACAAACAGCATAAGCAGTTGGCTTAACTTCAACATGCTTAACTTCAACATGGTTGATCCTTTCTATCCTTAGGCTGGTCGTGATTTGTGGAGCCGGGCAACGTTCGTGGTCGTTGCCGCCGAGGCATTAGACCCCCGAGCCTGCACGGGGTTTCCGAGCTTCTGAAATTCGCTGCATTTTAGCAAACCAACATTTTAGCAAACAAAAGGGGCGGCATACGCCGCCTTTTTTCAGCGCGGATTCAAGTAATAACCGCAATTTCAGTAAAACTTCCACAAGATCAATAAAAAGCGCTCGGGCCGAGCCGCTTCGGCGATATCAGTGCAACCCGGATATATAGTTGGCCAGGGCGTCGATCTCGCGGTCGTTTAAACGCGCTGAAACGCTGCGCATTACTTTCGATTCGTCATTCTTGCGGCCGGTCTCATTCTCTTCATCGTGAGCGGCGGTTCGAAAGGCACGCAGTTGCTTGGCAAGGTATTGGGCATGCTGTCCACCCAGTGCGGGGTAGCCCGCCGGGGCATTGCCATTGCCCGCCGGAGAGTGGCAGCCGGTGCAGGCGGGTACGCCGGTCTCGAGGTTGCCCGCCCGATAGATATTTTCGCCGAGACTTAACAGCTTTTCATTATCCTCCGCACCGGCAAGTGCGCGCTTTTGTTGCGCGTAGTAGGCGGCGATATCGGCAATATCCTGATCGCTGGAGTTATCGAGCATGCCGGTCATCTCGGCGACGACCCTCTCGCCCGTCTTGATATCGGTCATCTGCTTGATCAGATACTTCTCGCCCAGTCCCGCCAGCTTCGGGAAGGCGCCCGCGGCGCTGTTGCCATCGGCGCCATGACAGGCGGCGCAGACCACGGCCTTGGCTTTGCCGGCCGTGGCATCACCCCCCGCCAGCACGGGGGCGGATACCAGGGTAGCGACGATAGCAGCGGAGAGCAAAGTCGTTTTCATCAGTGTACTCGTCTTGTTAGGGTTGGCTAAAGTTTGGCTAAAGTGTTGGCTATAAAACAGGCTGGCGGGAAACCGGCGTAAAAAACGCGCGCATTATATACCAATCGGTCCGACGAATTTAAGCGCTATACTCGCGCCCATGGCAGCCAAGGAAATCAACTTTGCTCGGGCCAGCTTCATGCACAGCGCGCCCAGCCTGCGAGAGTGCCCCAGGGATCACGGCCTTGAGGTGGCCTTTGCCGGACGTTCCAATGCGGGCAAGTCCAGCGCCATCAACGCGCTCACCCGCCAGTCGAAGCTGGCGCGAACCAGTAAGACGCCCGGCCGCACGCAACTGATAAATTTCTTTTCAGTGGCTGAAAATGTACGCCTGGTGGACCTGCCCGGTTATGGTTATGCCAAGGTGCCGCAAGCGGTTAAACGCGAATGGGATCGGCATCTGTCGGACTACCTGCAATGCCGCCAGTCCTTGCAAGGCCTGGTGTTGCTGATGGATATTCGCCATCCCCTGCAGGAATTCGATCGCCAGATGCTGCTCTGGGCCAGTTCCGGCAATTTGCCCGTGCATATTCTCCTCACCAAGGCTGACAAGCTGAAGCGAGGCCCCGGGCTGAATGTTCTGCAAGGCCTGCAAAAGGCACTGGAGCAGGAAAGTCGGCAAGCTCCCATAACCATGCAGTTGTTCTCGGCGCTGAAGAGTCAGGGCATCGAGGAGCTGGAGGCTCGGCTTCGCTTGTGGTTCCTTGAGCGCTGTATCGATGAGGCCTGAAAGGGAAGACGAGGCTGAATGGGAAATCGGTGACGCGGACAAAATGGGGTGGACAAAAAAAAGCGGCGCCTGTTTCAGCGCCGCCAAGGTATTCAGCCGGGGTTACCTAGAGGGGGAGGAGTGACCCGGCTGCGCTAACAAAAGGGGGAAATGATGTTAACGACTCTAGGACCCTGGCCGCTGGCTAAAGTTCACAAAAAATACAGCGTTTTAAAAAAATTTTTGCCGCGCCTGGGCGCGGGCGGCATGAAGAAACAATTTAAGACAGATAATCTATTTAATATCAACAAGATAGCGATAACGGCCTGTGGCTGAAAGGTGAGCCAGGTGGCTCTAGTGGGCTTCGTCCCAGTTCGCGCCGGAGCCCACCGCCACCACCAGCGGTACTTTGAGTCCGGCGGCGTTTTCCATCCGCTGCCGCAGCCCCGACTTGATGATTTCCAACTCGGCCTCGGGCACTTCCAGTACCAGTTCGTCATGCACCTGCATAATCATGCGGGTGGCTAGTTGACGTTCACCGAGCCAGGTATCCACTGCAATCATGGCTTTTTTGATGATGTCCGCCGCCGTGCCCTGCATCGGTGCATTGATCGCGGTGCGCTCGGCTGCCTGCCTTTGCATGGCGTTGCCGGCCTTGATCTGGGGCAGATACAGACGCCGTCCGAACAGGGTTTCGACAAAGCCCTGGTCCGCGGCCCTGTCCTTGATGGTCTCCATATAGCGGCGCACGCCGGGGTAGCGACCGAAATACAGATCGATGTATTCCTGGGCCTGATTGCGGCCGATATTCAATTGCCGGGCCAGGCCAAAGGCTGACATGCCGTAAATCAGACCGAAGTTGATGGCCTTGGCATTGCGCCGCTGCTCCGGGGTCACGGCGTCCAGGGTCGTGCCGAAGACCTCGGCGGCGGTGGCGCTGTGGATGTCGAGATCGTGATTGAAGGCATCCATGAGCCCGGAGTCCCCGGACAGATGCGCCATGATGCGCAACTCGATCTGAGAATAGTCGGCCGCGACCAGGTGGCAGCCGGCTGCCGGTACAAAGGCCTGACGGATGCGCCGGCCCTCTTCGGTGCGGATAGGGATGTTTTGCAGGTTGGGATCGGAGGAGGACAGCCGTCCGGTGGCGGTTACCGCCTGGTGATAGGAGGTATGGATGCGCCCGGTAGCGGGGCTGATCATGGTCGGCAACTTGTCGGTGTAGGTGGACTTGAGTTTGCTGAGGCCGCGGTGTTCCAGAATCGCCCGCGGCAGGGGGTAGTCCAGCGCCAGTTCCTGCAGCACTTCCTCTGCCGTGGAGGGCGCGCCCTTGGGGGTCTTCTTGATCACCGGCAGGCCCAGTTGCTGAAACAATATTTCGCCGAGTTGCTTCGGCGAGGCCAGGTTGAAGGCTGTGCCGGCCAGGTCGTGGGCCTGGCTTTCGAGCGCGGCGATGCGCTGGCCCAGTTCCCGGCTGTGCTGCTTGAGTAATGTTTCGTCGACCCGCGCGCCGTTGCGCTCCATCCGCGACAGCACCGGCAGCAGAGGCATTTCTATGGTCTGGTAAACCGAGGCCAGGGCACTTTCCTGTTGTAGCCGCGGCCACAGAGCCCGGTGCAGGCGCAGGGTAATATCGGCGTCCTCCGCGGCATAGGGCGCGGCCTGCTCCAGGGAAATCTGGTTGAAGGTGAGCTGGCCGGCACCCTGGCCGGCGATGTCAGCGAATTTTACTGTGTTTTCGCCCAGGTGCTTGAGAGCCAGGGTGTCCATATCGTGACGGGAACCGGTGGAATCAAGAACGTAGGATTCGAGCATGGTGTCGTGGGCAATGCCGCGTAGCTCGACGCCATGCCGGGCCAGGACGCTCATATCGTACTTGAGATTCTGCCCGAGCTTGGCTTTATTGGCGTCCTCAAGCAAAGGCTTGAGCGCCGCCAGGACATTATCCCGATCCAGCTGTCGAGGCGCGCCGAGATAGTCATGGCCAAAGGGCAGGTAGGCGGCCGTGTGAGGGTCGACGGCAAAGGAGACGCCAACCAGTTGCGCCTCCATATAGTCAAGGCTGGTGGTTTCGGTGTCGAAGGCAAACAGGTCCGCCCCTTTGAGGCGTTCTAGCCACTGCTGCAATTCCGCTTCAGTGAGGATGGTGGAGTAGTGTCGCTTGCCGGTGGGTGTTGGTAGCCCCGTTTCGCCATTGCCGCCCGCGTTGGCGAGTTCCTCGAACCAGGATTTGAACTCCAGCTCGCGGAACAGCTCGAGAAGGGCGGCACTATCCTCCGTGCGGTTGTGGAGCTGGTCGGCGCTGATAGCCAGCTCGACATCCAGCTTGATGGTCGCCAGTTTGCGGGAGATATAGGCGAGTTCTCGATGCTCTTCAAGTTTTTCCGGCATTTTCTTCGCGCCCCGGAAAGACAGTTCCCGGACCTTTTCCAGATTTTCATAAATGGCATCGAGATCGCCAAGCCCCTGGAGCAGGGCCAGGGCGGTTTTTTCACCTACACCGGGCACCCCCGGGATGTTGTCCGATGAGTCGCCCATCAGGGCGAGGAAATCGACGATCAATTCGGGTGGGACGCCGAACTTCTCTTGCACCCCGGCGCGATCAAGTACGGTTTCGGTCATGGTATTGACGAGCGTGACATGGCCATTGACCAGCTGGGCCATGTCCTTGTCACCGGTGGAGATCACCACGGCCAGCCCTTGCTCGGCCCCCTGTTGGGCGAGGGTGCCAATGACATCGTCCGCCTCGACGCCGTCGACGACCAGCAGTGGCAGGCCCATGGCTTTAACGATATTGTGAATGGGTTCTATTTGTTCCCTCAACTCGTCGGGCATGGGTGGCCGGTGGGATTTGTACTCGGCAAACAAATCATCGCGAAAGGTTTTGCCCTTGGCGTCAAAGACCACGGCAATGGGGCTGTCGGGGTAGTCTTTCCGCAGGCGCCGCAGCATGGAAATAACGCCCTTGACCGCCCCGGTTGATAAGCCCCCGGAAGTGGTCAGCGCTGGCAGCGCATGAAAAGCCCGGTAGAGATAGGATGATCCGTCCACCAGTACGATGGGGGTTGAGACAGTATTCATGGATGCTACCTGGGCCATGACTGGGCTCGGGGACGTGGCTTGGAACTGGCAAGGATACACGAACTGCCGCCGCTACTTTAATACCGTGAATAGCGTGTTTAATACCGTGAATAGCGTGGCCCGCCGGGTTGCGCCCCTGGTCCTTCCCTGAAGGCGAGTGAAGCTATCCCGATATGGCTGTTTACACCAAAATCAACGCGGATCAAATTCAAGGCTTCCTCACCGAACTGGGTCAGGGGCGCCTGCTGAGTTGGTCCGGGGTTGCCGACGGCCTGGAAAACACCACCTACTTTTTGACTTGCGACAGCCTGGCTCCCAATTCCGCGCCCGGCGGCGGCCCGCGTCAATGGGTGTTAAGCATCCTGGAGTCAGCCGATTCTCAACAGATCGAATTCTCGGTTGCCCTGATGCGGCGCCTGCATGGCGCCGAGCTACCCGTACCGGAGCTTTGGCTGCATCCAGGGAATGGTCGAGTCGTTCACGAACTCGCCGGCAAGCCAGCCTTGTTGAGCGCGCGGATTGAGGGTAGACATCCCGGAGGCTTTGTCGCCGACGGGCAGAGGCGGGCGAGCCCAGGACAGTGCCGGGCCGTGGGTGATTTTCTGGGTCGCATGCACACGCTTGGGGGACCAGCGTTGCCGAACTTTCCCAATAGCCATGGCTTGGCCTGGCTGCGATCGACACTGGTCACGGTCGGGGCTGAACTCACCGAAGCGGAGCGCGTGCTGGTGGACGGGCTCGTGGCGCGTCAGGCCGACTTGCGCCGCCGCGATCCGGGCCTGCCCGTTGGTGCTATACATGCCGATCTATTTCGGGACAACACTCTTTTTACGGATAATCGCCTGAATGCGGTGATCGATTTCTACAGCGCCTGCACGGACTGGCTGCTTCTGGATGCCGCTATCGTTGTCAATGACTGGGCCCGCAATAGCGATGGCGGCTTGAACGAAGCACTCTGTGGGCACTTTCTCGAAGCGTACAGTCGCCACCGGCGGTTTGTCGCCAGCGAGCGCCGGCATTGGCAGGACATGCTTGGCTTTGCGGCGCTGAGGTTTTGGCTGTCAAGGCTGCTCGGGCGTGTCCAGGGCAGGGCGCCGGACATCGCTCCGGAATTGAGTGGGCGTGCTGAAAAAGATCCCGAGGAGTTTGCGCGAATAGTGAAAACCGACGGCACGGGAGTTTTACCCTTGCCGCTTTAAATTGGCTCTCGGTATCGATAATCAAGCGCTTACTTTTCCGTGATAGCCTGCTCGTCGATGGCTGAGGTCTCGGGCTGACACTCAAGCAGGGCCTGAGTGATGCCGAGTAACAAGTCCGTGTAACTGCGTTCCGAAGGGTTGAGGTGGGCGCCCAGTGGGTCGATTACCACGGTGGGAACGGCGCTTTGGGCGGCGACCTGCGCCACGCGGCTGTGATGGGAACGGGGCTCCGCGACAATGCAGTCAAAATCGCTCTCATTAAGGGTACTGGCGAGAGCCCTGGCGCCCTTGGCCAGCCCGGTGGTGGATTTCAGGGCGCCCACCTGCTGAATACCGAAGTAGGAAAAAAAATAACCGAAGGCATCATGATCGACCAGTATTTTGCGACCCTGAACGACTTTCAGGTCATCCGCAATGGTTTTGCTGACTTCTCTAGTGTGAGTTCTAAATCGCTGGAGTCTGGCCAGTAACTCAGGTGCTTGCCGAGGTTGGTGAGCGGCCAGCCAGTTGGCTAATTCGGTGGCGATGACAATGGCGTATTCAGGGTTAAGCCACAGGTGGAAATCCTCGATGGTCCCGGTGATCTCCCGGGAGGTTTGCAGCTGGATGTCTGGTAGAGTGCTGGCGGTCAGCACTTTGGCTGGATTCAGCTCATTGATGGCGCGGGCTAAAAACCCCTCCATGCCGGGCCCGATCCAGACCACCAGATCAGCCTTTTGCAGCGCCAGTTTATCGCCAATGCGCAGGGAGTAGTGATGTGGCTCCTCGCTCGGTGGCAGCAGCGGGCGTAGTTCAACATTCTCGCCAACAATCGCCGCGCTGATCAGGCTCAGGGGGTGTACGGAGGTAACCACCACAGGCCTGGCCCAGGCGGTGAGGGAAATGCCAATACAGATGGCAAGGGCGGCGAGTCGCGGCAATAGTTTCATGGTGGCATGACGTCTTTAAGGGTTGCAGGTTGTTTATAATTGTTACGTTATAACATAATATAAAAGCTTGTATAAGCTGGCCTTCCTGGCCGTTGTCCGGTGCTTGCAATATTATTGCAATTTCAAGGGTGCGAAAGTTTATGCTCAGTAATTCCCGAGTGGCCTATCAGCAGCACGACCACCACCGCTGTCAAAGCGCGGCGCTGGCGCGGGCGAAAACCCTCTGTGAACGTGGCGGCGCGCGGTTGACGCCGATCCGTGAAACCGTGCTGCGCTTGATATGGCAAAGTCACCGGCCTCTGGGCGCTTATGACATTATTGAGCGCCTGTCTGAAACCAGTGGCCAGCGCGTCGTGCCTCCCACCGTTTACCGGGCCCTGGACTTCCTTCTCGGCCAGGGCCTGGTCCATCGTCTGGCGACCCTCAATGCCTACATCGGATGTCCCTTTCCCGACAACGCCCACAGCAATGTCTTCATGCTCTGTCGGACCTGCGGCAGGGTTGCCGAATATACGGTAGAAGCCATCGATAAAGCCATTGTCGCAACCGCGGAACGCTCCGGTTTCGCAATAGACGCCCAGGCGATAGAGGTGAGTGGCCTATGTCCGCAATGCAGGGAAACCAGGGAAGTGGACGAGTCAAGCGCCAGCGGGGGTGGTTTGTGAGATCAGGGACGTTATTGAAGCTTGAAGAGGTCTCCAAACGTTTTGGCCGGCAAGTGGTAGTCGACAGGGTCGATCTGACCGTTGAAAGGCGATCCATCGTTACGCTGATTGGCCCCAATGGCGCGGGCAAGACGACGCTCGTCAAGCTGGTGCTGGGACTGCTGAGCCCGGACAGTGGCCGGATCGACCGGGCCCAGGGCCTGCGCATCGGTTATATGCCACAGCGGTTGAATCTGGAACCTGCCATCCCTCTGCAGGTGGATCGCTTCCTCGCCTTCGCGGAGCCAGACCCTCTGCGACGCCGCGAGGCGCTGGAGCGTACCGGGATCGGCGGTCTGGCGGCGCACCCGGTGCAGGGGCTGTCCGGCGGTGAAACCCAGCGCATGCTGCTGGCCCGGGCGCTGTTGCGTAAGCCGGACCTGCTGGTTCTCGACGAACCGGTTCAGGGGGTTGATGTCAGCGGTCAGGATGCGCTCTACAAACTGATTTCAAGCCTGCGCGACGAGTTGGGTTGCGCAGTGTTCATGGTGTCCCACGACCTGCACCTGGTGATGGCGGCCACCGATCAGGTGATCTGTCTCAACCACCATGTCTGCTGCTCGGGAAGCCCGAGTCAGGTATCCGTGGATCCGGAGTTTGTGGCCCTGTTCGGTCCCAAGACCGCACTCTATGCGCATGACCATGACCATGACCATGACCACGATATACATCAACAGCGTATTCATGGGCAGGATGAGCAACGACAACGCGCGGATGGCGCCAGCCAGTGATCGCGGCCTACCAGTTTCTGTTGCTGGCGCTGGCGGCCGGCCTGGCCGTGGCGACCGTGGCCGGACCCTTGGGTTCCCTGGTGGTGTGGCAGCGCATGGCCTATTTTGGGGACTCTCTCGCTCATGGCGCCCTGCTCGGAATAGCCCTCGGGCTCTGGCTGTCGATACCGGGGGCTTATGCGGTGCTGGTGGTCTGCGTGCTAATCGCGCTGTTACTCGGTTGGCTGGAGCGGCGCAGCAGTATCTCCGGTGATACCCTGCTTGGCATCGTCTCCCACGGCGCCCTGGCTCTGGGCCTGGTGGCCATTACCCTGGTGCCCGGTGGTCGCACCGACATGGAGGCCTTGCTGTTTGGAGATATTCTGACCGTCACGGTCGCCGAGGTGCTGGGCATGTGGGCACTATCGATAGCGGTATTGCTGGTGCTGGGCAAGCTGTGGCCGTCGCTCATAGCCTTGATTGTGCATCGGGATCTGGCGCGGGTAGAGGGAATTCCGGTAGCCCGCTATGAACTGATGGCCAAACTCCTGTTGGCCCTGACGGTGGCCATCGCCATGAAAATCGTCGGGGTATTGTTGATTACCGCCTTGTTGATCATCCCCGCGGCGGCGGCTCGTCACTTCAGCCATACGCCGGAACGCATGGCGTTGTGGGCCAGCGCCATAGCCGCCTTGAGCGTAGTCGCCGGCTTGCTGGTGTCGCTGGTGTGGAATACTCCCGTGGGGCCATCCATGGTGCTCGGTGCCTGCGGGATTTTTCTGCTCGCCAGAACGGCGGGGTCGCGGGCCCGGATCTGAATCGGGGCAGCGGCATTCTCTAGAGGAGCTGGCTAAAGCCTGGCGAATACCTGTTCCGCCGCATCCAGTGTTTCCTCGATGTCGTCATTCGTGTGCGCGGCCGACATAAATCCGGCCTCGTAGGCGGCCGGAGCCAGATAAACGCCTCGCTCCAGCATGCCGTGAAAGAAGCGGTTAAAGCGGTCGGTATCACAGGCCATCACTTCACGGAAATTACCTACCGTCGGCATTTCAGTAAAAAACACCCCGAACATGGAGCCGATGTGATTGGTGGTAAACGGAATACCGGCTTTCTGCGCACGCTCGGTCAGGCCGCGGACCAGAGCCTCGCAGTGTTGAAACAAGCCTTCGTAAAAACCCGGCTCGGTGAGCTGATTCAGCGTCGCCAGGCCTGCCGCCATGGCCACCGGATTCCCGGATAAGGTGCCGGCCTGATACACCGGACCCATGGGCGCCAGTTGGCTCATGATGGCTGCGCGTCCCCCAAAGGCGCCCACCGGCATGCCACCGCCGATAACCTTGCCCAGGGTTATCAGGTCTGCCTCGATGCCGTAGTGGCCGACCGCACCTGCCGGGCCGACGCGAAAGCCGGTCATTACTTCGTCGATGATCAGCAGACTCTCGTGGCGGCTGCATTGTTCACGCAGATGTTCGAGGAATCCGGGCGCCGGCGGAATGCAACTCATATTGCCGGCAACCGGTTCGACAATGACCGTGGCCACTTGCTCGCCGATCTCGGCAAAGGCCTGTGTGACGGATTCTGTGTCGTTGTAGGTCAGGGTGATGGTGTGCTCGGCCAGGCAGGCGGGCACACCGGGGGAACTGGGTACCCCCAGGGTCAGGGCGCCGGAGCCGGCTTTGATCAGCAGGGAATCCGAATGCCCGTGATAGCAACCTTCGAATTTGATGATTTTATCCCTGCCTGTGAAGGCCCGAGCCAGACGAATGGCACTCATGGTGGCTTCAGTGCCAGAATTAACCATGCGCACCAGGTCCAGCCCCGGGACCCTTTCGCACAGCAGCCTGGCGAGCTGGGTTTCCAACTCGGTGGGGGCGCCGAAGCTTAGCCCCCGGTCCAGTTGCTGGCGAATACGTGCCAGCACTTCGGGGTGGTTGTGGCCCAGAATCATTGGCCCCCAGGACTGAACATAGTCGATATAGCGTTTGTTGTCCGCATCGTAGAGATGGGCTCCGCAAGCGCGTTGAAAAAAAACCGGAGTGCCGCCAACCGCTCGAAAAGCCCGCACCGGAGAATTGACACCGCCAGGAATGACCTTGGCTGCCTGTTTGAAGAGTACTTCGGAGCGCGACATGGCGAGGACCTCGAATTGTTTGAACCCAGGTTAAAGGGGTGGTCACCTGGGTGAGTAGTGATTATCGACCTTTGCCGGGCCGGTGCAACGGACCGGGCTTGCCCGCGGGCCATTCAACCCGCGCTATGAGTTGTCACCGAGGGTGTTATCCCGGCTTCTTCCCGTGCCAGGGCCTGCCAGGCCCTGCGCATGATTTGCCAACTCATCAGCCCGGCGACCAGGTTGCCCGCGGTGTAACCGACAAACAGCCCCGTTAGCCCGCCGACAGTTCCCCCCAGATAGGCGAAAGGTAGGTTGATAAACAAAAGCCTGAGCGCGGCAACCACTAACGCGGTTTTGGGCCGTCCCAGCACGTTGAGGCAAACCATGATCATAATGCCCACCGACTGACCGCAGTAGCTCAGTGGGACGATCCAGAGGTAATTCGTGGCGATTCTGGCCACCTGTTCATGGTCGGAAAAGACCTCGGCCAGGGGTGTGGCAAGGGGTAGTATCAACAGCCAGACCAGCGACTGAAATATGACGCAAAACCAGAGCACGCCAAACAGTGCTTTATGGACCCGATCAAGGCGACCGGCGCCCAGGTTTTGACCGATGAACATCGGTAATGTCGAGGACAGCGCGAAGGTGACCAGCAGGCAGATGGCCTCGATGCGGGCGGCGACGGTAAAGCCGGCTACGGCTTCGGCACCATAGAGCGCCACCAGGGCGGTGAGGATCGCCGCCGCTAGTGGCGTAAGGAAATTAGCGAAGATGGCGGGCAGTCCAATCTGGATCAGTTCTCGCCAGTGTCTAAGCAGGGCCGGTGGATGGATTTTGCCCCGAATAATCAGTTTTTCCTGCTTGCCAAGCAGGTAGTCGGACACCCCGAAAGTGATTAGCCAGGCGATGGACGTGGCCAGCGCCGCGCCACCAATGCCGAGACCTGGCAGCGGCCCGAGGCCGAAGATAAGCAAGGGATCGAGCAAAGCATTGAGTGTTGCCAGTAGTGCCAGAAGCGCCGCCGATTTTGCCGGGCTGCCGATGGCGCGCAGAGTGGAATTACCGGTCAGGGTGAGTAGCAATATCGGCAACACTGGCAGCCAGAGGGCCATAAAATCGGCGATGTAGGGTCGAATGGCGTCCTCCGCGCCCAGCGCGCTGAAAATATGGGCCTGGGAGGCGTGGATCAGAACCTGCAGCGCCAGCCCGACAGCGAGAATTAGCAGCCTGGCATCGGTAATCAGGCGCGCGGCATCGGCTGTATTACGCTGTCCGAACAGGCGCGACACCAGTACCGACAGCGCCATGCCCAGGCCGAGTCCAACACTGTTGACGCCATGAGTGAGGGGCGCGATAAAACCCAGGGCCGCCAGCTGATTGAGCCCGAGTTGGCCGACAAAGTAGGCATCGACGATGCCCAGCATCATCAGCGCGATAATGCCACCGATCATGGGCAGGGTCAGACGCAGCAGGGTCGGCGCCAGGGGAGCGCTGACGATAGCTAGCGTGCGGCTGCTCGCGCGGGCATCGCTCGCTATGGTGGGCATGGGGTTATTGCCCTTCAGGCTTACTGGAAAGGCTTGACAACAACCATCACCACCACGGCGATCAGGATCAGCACGGGAACTTCATTAAACCAGCGGTAAAAAACGTGGCTGTATCGATTGCGATTGTCCCTGAACCGGCGAAGCAAAAACCAGCACGCACCATGGTAGCCGAGGAGCAGAAGGACGAGGCATACCTTGATTCTGAACCAGGTCTGCGCCAGATAGTAATCCGGCGCCAGGCTCGCTAGCCAGACGCCGAACACCAAAGTGGCCAGCATCGCGGGCGTGCCGATACCGCGATACAACTTGCGCTCCATAATCTTGAAGCGCTCGATGCCGATGTGATCCTCTGTCTGGGCGTGATAAACATATAGCCTGGGCAGATAAAACAGGGCGGCAAACCAGCAGACGACGCTGATAATGTGCAGGGCCTCTATCCACTCGTGATCCATGTTTGCGCTCCGCGAAGTTGGTGTTGGTTTTATGGCATGGCTTGCCTTGTGTCGCCGGTCGAAAAGCAGCGCTGGAAATCCGGCGAAGGCTACCAGTTATTGGCTACCAGTTATTGGCTACCAGTTATTGATAATAGCGGTCGATACGCTCCAAGGTAATGATGCCTGCCAGAGCATCAGAGGCGCCAGAAATGTCATTGTATACGCCGGCGGCATGACCGTGTTTGCGCTGTAGTAACTTACGGACTTCGTGGAGCGTGTCGCGCGCGCTCACCGGGTGGAGTCGCCAGCGTTCGCCCGGTATGTTCAGCAAATCGATGGTGTCTTCAGCGCCGTTTTCAGCGGCTCCGGCATCGCTCTGGCCAGCCTCTGCCTCGTTCGAGTCGAGATAGCGTGCCAGGTCCGCGGCACGCAGTATATGAGGAGGATTGCGGGCATTGGTAGCAACTGGGTCGAGCGCCTCAAATACGATCCACTCGGGTCTTTGCTCCAGGGCCGCGTGGGCCGCGGTTTTGCCGAGATAGCGTCCGCGAACCAGATAATCGTGCGTCATGGCGCTGGTTACGCCCACCCGGTTGAGTGCTTGAGCGACGGGTGAATGGGCGTCACCGCTGTCCCGCCCAACCATAAACAGCCCCGGCTGCTTGCTCAATTGACGGGTGGTGATACAGGTGATCACAATCACCAGCATCGCCGGCAGCAGTACTCCAGGGTTGTAAGTGAGTTCCAGCAGGGCCAGCAAGGCGGCCAGAGGGGCATTTAATACGCCAGCCATCATGGCGCCCATGCAGACCAACGCATAGAATCCGATGAGGGCGGAGTCCGCGGGCGAGAATGCCTTGCCGATAATGCCCAGACAGCCGCCAATGCAGGCGCCGATGACCAGCGTGGGCCCGATACTGCCGCCCGGTATGCCGAGCGCAAGTGTCAGGGTCGAGGTAATCAATTTGGTGACAACTATGATTGCCAACAAAGTAAAGCTGGCTTCGCCGAGCATTGCCAATTCCAGTGTGTCATAGCCGATGCCCATGACCTGGGGTGTCAGAACACCCGCGCTTCCGGCTATCAGCCCTGCCAAAGCCATGCGCGCGATGATAGGGCGGTTTTGCCACCGCAGCGCCAACGCATGTAGCTGCAACATGGCCGCGCTGGCAAGGCCGACAAGGAGGCCGCACAGGGCTAAATAGGGCAATTCCAGCATGGAGCTCATCTGCAGTGTGGGCATGTCAAAGGCCGGAGTGTCGCCAAATACCAGGCGGCTGCTGATGGCGCCACACACCGCGGCGAGGATGATCGGCACAAACCCGGTAATCGTGTATTCCATCAATACCACTTCCATGGCAAAGATGACACCCGCCAGCGGTGTGTTAAACGAAGCGGCGATGGCCGAGGCAACGCCGCAGCCCACGAGGACGCGAAGACTGTTGTTGGGTAACTTAAAATATTGCCCAAGTAGGCTTGCACTGGCGGCGCCCAGATGCACTGCCGGGCCTTCCCGTCCCACGGAGTGGCCGGAAACGACCGCGAAAATGCCGCCGATAAATTGCACAATGGCGTTACGTGCGGGCAGATGGGCTTGATGCCGCTGGTAGCGGTCGATGACATGACCGACGCCAACTTGCTGAGCCTGGTGTCCGAACAGATAGAAGATTCCACCGATCACCAGGGCTCCGGTCAGCGGTAAGGCAAAGCGCAGTTCCGGCGACAGTGTTTCGAAACTTTCACTGCCGCCACCGGGGAGTAGCCGAGCCAGTGGCCACTCCATTCCCAGCCGGAACATCACCGCAACCAGTCCAGTGGCAAAACCACTGAGGATGCCGAGTATGGCCAGTTGTGGCAAGGCGTCGACGTGGGCGAGCCGGAGTCTGAACGCGTGCAGTACCTTACTGATCGACAAATGACTCCTGTTTCCCCGATCGCGGGCGTTGTGCGCTCCACAGTGTCGGGAGCCGGGCATTGGTGGCGGTCTTGGCCGCCGAGTTTAGGTATTATAGGGGGCTATCTGGCTGGATCGACAGGAAATTTCGGGTGATCAGGGTAAGTATTGTAGGCGGCACCGGTTACACCGGTGTGGAATTGCTCAGGTTGCTGGCGGTTCATCCGGAGGTTGAGCTGGCGGCCATCACCTCCAGAGCCGAGAATGGCCGGGCGGTGGCCGAGCTTTTCCCCAGTTTGAGAGGCCACGTGGATCTGCGTTTTGCCGAACCCGATGTCGGCTTGCTGGCGGAAACCGACGTGGTGTTCTTCGCAACACCCCACGGGGTCGCCCAGGCAACAGTACCGGAGTTGCTCAAACGCGGTACACGGGTGATCGATCTGTCGGCCGATTTCAGGATAACCGATATTGCAAGCTGGGAGCGGTGGTATGGGCAACCTCACGCCGCCCCGGAGCTGGTGGCGGAGGCGGTATACGGTTTGCCGGAAATTAATCGCGACAAAATAGCCGCGGCGCGCTTGATCGCCTGCCCGGGCTGTTATCCCACCAGTGTGCTGTTGGGTTTTATGCCTTTGCTGGTCGAAGGTCTGGTCGATATGAAGCGCTTGATCGCCAACGCGGCATCAGGGGTGAGTGGCGCGGGCCGAGGGGCCAGCGTCAACAATCTTCATGCTGAAGTCAGTGACAGCTTCAAGGCTTATGGGGTGGCCGGGCATCGCCATTTGCCAGAGATTGAACAGGAGCTTGCGAGTCTCGCCAGACGCCAGGTAAGCCTGACCTTCGTGCCCCACCTGCTGCCGATCATAAGAGGTATTCATGCGACCCTATACGGGCGGCTCGTGCCCGGCGCCGAGGGTATCGACCTGCAAGCGCTGTATGAACAGTATTATGCCAGTGAAACCTTTGTCGACGTACTTCCGCCGGGGGATTATCCGCAAACCCGAACAGTACGCGGTGCGAATATCTGCCGAATCAGTATTGAGCACCCGCAACAACGCGGCACCGCCGTAGTAATGTCGGTAATTGATAATTTGGTCAAGGGTGCTTCGGGCCAGGCGGTGCAAAATATGAATGTTCTGTTTGGCCTGCCCGAGAGCACCGGGCTCCTTGCCCCGCCGCTGTTGCCCTAGGGACGGCAAGTGGGTGCCGGGTGGAGCGCGCGGGAGTGCCGGGCAGTTGAATAAACGGCCGAAGATCCTGACTGGAGCGATGCTCCTAATGGTATTCACACTGGGGTGGGTCGCGGGCAATCGGTACTTCAGCGAGGCAATGCAGGTGGCGAGACTCAGGTCTGACCAGATTGAGGCCGCTCAGCAGGCATTGGAGGAGCAACGCAAGGAGTTGATTCGCCTGCGCACGGGGGCGGAGGTCGACGCGGACGCCCTGGAAAAATTGCGCCAGACCGTGGCTCGCCTCGATGAAAAATCGACCGCGCAGCGGGAAGAGTTAATGCTCTACGGCAAGCTGCTGGATCTCAATGCCGATGGCGAGGGTTTACAAATCCTGAGAGCGGAGGTGGCTCCTGGTCGGGGAGCATCGTCCTATGTGTACAGCTTTGTGGTTAGGCAACAGGCCACCACCTTGAAACCGATCAAAGTGGTTTATACGCTACGGGCGGATGGTGTGCAGCAGGCGGAAGAAAAAAGTTATGACCTGGCGGCGCTGGATCCGGCGGTGGATTCAGACGTGCTGGATACGCAACTTAAGTATTTCAGGGTTATTGAAGGTGAAATCAGGCTGCCGGAACAATTCTCCCCCAAGACCCTGACCATCAGTGCCTGGCCGGCGGGAGCGCCGCAGCAGCGGCGAGATTTAAAGCTGGACTGGCCGGAAGAAGGAGGACAGTAGATGCGCAGAAAGAAAAGTTTGGGGAAATTGGCCGTGCAAACGCCGACGGTGATCGCGGAAGGTACTCATATCCTGGGAGATCTGAAGTTCGTGGGTGCCCTGGTCGTCGAAGGTGAAGTCACCGGAAACATCCTCTGCCAGGAAGGTAGCGAATCTTCCGTGAGAGTGCTTGATAAGGGGCTTGTGCGCGGCGAGGTGCGTGCCCCGACGGTGGTTGTCAGCGGTCGGGTGAAAGGTGACATACAATCCGAAAAACTGCTCGAACTCAGCCACGGGGCCGTGGTCGAAGGTAATGTTTACTACACAGTGCTCGAGGTAGCGAAGGGCGCACAGGTGAACGGAAGTCTGGTGCGGGGCAAGTCAGAAGCTATGCGTAGACAGCAACCCGGATCGACCGACGCCTCGCTGAACTTAAACCAGGACACTAATGCCGAAGGTGCCAGTTTTGACACCGGGACCGAAGCTTCGAGTGGCGTGGTTTGAGTTGTAATAGTCTTTAACCACCCCCATTAAAACAGTGGCATAAGTCCAGCGTTTCTTCGGGTAATTCAATTCAGACAGGTAATACTCATGGGTGCGACCACCTTTTCACCAACGTCAGTCAATATTACGCCCAAAGCGGCGGCTAAGGTTAAAGCCCTGGTTGAGGAGGAAGGCAATGCTTCGCTCAATTTACGGGTTTTTGTCACCGGCGGCGGTTGCTCGGGGTTTCAGTACGGGTTCTCTTTTGACGAAACCATTGCCGAGGACGATACCCGGGTTGAGGTTGACGGTATTGCCGTCCTGGTTGACTCCTTGAGCTTTCAGTATCTGGCGGGAGCCGAGGTCGATTATACCGAGGGCCTGGAGGGCTCACGTTTTATCGTCAATAACCCCAATGCTTCAACGACCTGCGGTTGTGGCGCTTCCTTTTCGGTGTAGGTGAAGCCTGAGCCGGAAAGCCGTTTCCAAATACGCGAACATGGCTTTCGGACGCTAAACTGTCTGAAGTCAGGTGATAAGGTGCATCGATCCGGACGATTAAGGTTTTACAGCGTTTGCCTCTGTGCGGTGCTTGCACTCATGCTGTGTGTGCCGAAAGTCGGAAGCACGGAGGCGAAGACTGAATTGGCGACGCCATTGGTAAGCGGCTCGGTGGATGGTATGGCCACGAACGTACCGGGATACCTTGCGCGGGTGGAAAGAAATGACCCGGGAGAGGTGGAGCAGGCGCTGAGAAAGGCTGAGCAATATTACCTCGACAATAATATCAATATGAATCCGGCAATGCCGGCTATCGCCTTTGTTCTGCATGGCCCTGAAGTGGAAATCTTTTTCCGGAAAAACTACCGGCATTACAAACCCATTGTCGATTTGGCGGCGCGCCTCTCGGCGTTGGAGGTGATTGATATCAAGATTTGTCGCACGCGCCTGCGCCAGCTCGGTAGTACCGAAGAAAGTCTGTTTCCCTTCGTGGGTAGTGTGCCTTTTGGGCCGGCGGAAATTGAACGTCTGACCGGGGAAGAGGGCTTCGTTTATTTTTGAGTGGCTGAAGGCAAGCCGTACCGCCCCGTTTTGTCTTTCGATTTAAGGCAGATACACCCCCCCGAGAATAGCCGGTCTTCTTGCGCCGGTGACAGAAGGCAGGTTCCCGGCTAGACCTCGTATTCGGCGTTGCGCGAGCCAGGCAAACGCCAGCGCTTCAACCTTTTCGGGGTCGACCCCCAGGCTCGAAGTGCTTGTCACCGGAATCGGGTTCAGAGCGCTTTTCAGCCTGATCATTAGGTCGGAATTTGCCGCCCCGCCGCCGCAAATATATACGGCGTCGGCTTTGCCCGGGAGTGTGGCAATGGCGTTAGCGACGGTTTCCGCGGTCAGGGCTGCGAGGGTTGACTGAGTTTTACCTGCATCTGGTGTGTGTTCATATTGCTTGAGCTCCTGTTCGAGCCAGTTTGCATTGAATATTTCCCGACCAGTACTTTTCGGGCCGCGAACGTTGAAAAAAGGGTGGCTCAAAAAGCTCTGGAGCAAGGATTCCTCCACCCCGTGCCTGCTTGCCCACTGACCGTTGTGATCAAAGGCCTGGTTTAAATGCTTCTGGCACCAATAGTCAAGCAGGCGATTCCCTGGCCCGGTGTCAAACCCAAGTATTTCACCCTCGGTCGGCAGCCAGGTGAGATTCGCCATGCCGCCGATATTGACGATAACGCGGTTTTCCCGGGGGTCGCTAAACGCGTAGTTATGAAAGGCCGGCGCCAGCGGGGCCCCCTGGCCACCGGCCGCCATGTCGGCGCGACGAAAGTCGGCAACGGTCGTTATGCCCGAGCGCGCGGCGATGATATTGGGATCGCCGATTTGCAGGGTAAAGGCATGGGTTCGCTCCGCCGCGGGTGGGCGGTGGCGCAGCGTCTGTCCATGGCTGCCGATTGCGGTCACCTGGGACGCATCCAGTCCCGCCCGATCCAGCAGCGTCAGCACTGCTTCGGCAAACAGCTCGCCCATGACCACATCCGCACTACCGAGTCGATCAAGATTATCGTTGTCGGGTTGGCACAGGTCTTCCAGTTCATCTCGTGTCGCCGCAGGGATGCCGTGACTGTGCCAGGCTCTGATTTGGATGGATTCGCCATTTAAATCAGCCGCTACGGAGTCGATTGCATCCAGGCTGGTGCCGGACATCAAGCCGATATAAAACCGCGCTGGCGGGTCCACCGAGGGATTATCTATGGTCTGTCGTCCGAGAGCATGGCCAGCTGCGTGGCACTCATATGCTTGAGCTGGGCGAGAAGGGGCGCGGTCTGCAATTGGAACTCTTGCTTTAGATCCTTGGTGATGGGGGTCGCTTCCGGCAGTTTTACCGTCCTGGGATTATGATGTACGCCATTGACGAGGAATTCGTAGTGAAGGTGAGGTCCGGTGGAATAACCGGTAGAGCCAACGGTGCCAATAGTCTGGTGTTGCTTGACACTCTGGCCCCTGCGAACCTTGCGCGTATGCAAGTGTAGATACTTGGTTACGTATTCCTGGCCATGCTGGATGAATACATAGTTGCCGTTGGCCCGGTGGTAACCCGAGGCAATTACCTTCCCATTACCCGCTGCGTATACCGGTGTGCCCCGCGGCGCGGCGTAGTCGACGCCGCGATGCGCCTTGATTCGTTTGTCGATAGGGTGCTTTCTACGCAAATTAAAATTTGAGCTGATACGCGTGAAATCCAGGGGTGCGCGCAGAAAGGCTTTTCTCATCGGCTTGCCTTGCGGGGTGTAGTAATCACTTTCCCCGTTGGGATCACGGAACAACACCGCTTCGTAGGTCTGCCCCTGATTGGTAAAGGATGCAGCCAGAATCGCGCCTTCCCCGATGATTTCGCCTTCGAAATAGCGCTCCTCGTAGAGAACGCTGAATTTATCACCACCGCGAATATCGAGGGCAAAGTCGATGTCCCAGCCGAATATGTTCGCCAGTTCCATGATTTTGGCTTCGCTCAAGCCAGCTTTGCTGGCGTCCAGAAACAGTGAATTTTCAATTTGACCCTGCTCAAATCGCTGCGTGACTTCCGGTTCGAACAGCAGTTGCTCGCCGACAAATGCGCCTCCTTCGCGACGATGATAAAGATAGTGTTCGAGCCTTGAACGGGAATACTTGACCTGTTCCAGTTGGCCATTATTGTCGATCGCCACCGCCAGCGTTTCGCCGGGTTTGAGGCGAGCGAGCTGCGCGGCTTCCTGCTCGGCGTTGGCAACTTGAAAAACGTCCTGGGCATTTAGTCCGAGGCGTTTGAAGGCCGTGGTGAGATTGTCGCCATTGTTCAAGATCGTGGGTCGCCAATTATCGCCATCGTCAGCATTTATCGTGGCACTCGTCGAATCAGCGGAGTCGCTGACAATTTTCACGTTAGTGGCCATATCAGTAGCGCGCCGCTCGTTTTCCGGTGCTGCGGACACAGTGTTTTGCGAGGTGATGTCGGGCGTAATCGTCTCCCCGCCGGGGGGTAGCTGGATACTCAAGGAACGTCTTTTCGCTTCGACAAGCTCCGATGGAAAAAGTACGGCCAGAGCGGCAACTGCGAGGGCGATCACGCCAGCTAGAATCAGGTGCACGCGGGGGAACCGCCCCGTGCCTGCGCATTTCCGGGCTTTGGGCTCATCTTGTTCGTGAGAGGTTGGCATGGCGATTGTTCAATCTCGTTGCAGGTTGAGGCCGTAAGCGCAAGACTTATAACAAAAATAAAGTTGCACTTAAAGCGCCTGCTGGCAACTTTTTTGTGTTTGAGTCTTAATTTTTAAACATCGTTACGGTATCTTTCGCGCTCCTTTAATCAGCGGTCACAGGATTGTCAAGCAATGTCTGATAGGGGCACAGGCCTAATTGGCGAGTTTCAGGCGAGGGGATTGCTCGCGCAGATGACCAGTGGTGATGATCTTGCCCTGCACCTCGATCAGCCGCGTACGGTTTACTGCGGGTTTGATCCCACCGCCGATAGTCTTCACATTGGCAGCCTTGTACCGCTGTTGGCCCTGAGGCGGTTTCAATTGGCTGGCCACAGGCCCCTGGCCCTGGTCGGTGGCGCAACCGGACTGATCGGAGATCCTAGTCACAAGGCAGAAGAGCGTCAGCTAAACACTCCCGATGTGGTCGCAAGTTGGGTGTCTCGCCTGCGAACTCAGATCTCCCGTTTTATCGATTTTGATGCCGGGCCCTGGTCCGCGGAGGTGGTCAATAATCTCGATTGGGTAGGGACGCTGTCGGCGCTCGATTTTCTCAGGGACGTGGGTAAGCATTTTTCCGTTAATGCCATGGTGCATAAGGAGTCGGTACGCCAGCGGCTCGAGAGGGAAGGTGCCGGCATCTCTTTCACGGAATTCTCCTATCTGTTACTGCAGAGTTTCGATTTTGCGGAACTCTATCGTCAGTACGGTTGTACCGTGCAAATAGGGGGCTCCGATCAATGGGGCAATATTACCGGCGGTATAGATCTTACCCGGCGCTTGCACCACAGGCAGGTTTACGGTCTTACGCTGCCGCTGATCACCAAGGCGGATGGCAGCAAGTTTGGCAAGACTGAGTCCGGGACAGTCTGGTTGGACCCGGCTAAAACCTCGCCCTATGCTTTCTACCAGTTTTGGATCAATACAGCAGACGAAGATGTCTATCGGTTTTTGCGTTTTTTCACCTTTCTACCTGTTGAGGACATTGAGCAGATAGAGCGTGCTGACCGGGTGGCCCAAGGGCGCAGAGCCGCGCAAACCATTTTGGCCGCTGAAGTGACCCGCCAGGTGCATGGCGGGGAGGGGGTCAGTGCTGCCGAACGGATAACGCGAGCACTGTTTAACGGCGAGCTTGACGAGCTAACCGAGCAGGACATGGACCAACTGGCTCTCGATGGTATGCCGACGACTGTAATTGGTGGTGCCGAAGCCAAGCTTGAGGAAATTTTGGTTGCCACTGGATTGGCGGCCACTCCGCGCGGCGAGGTTACCCTTGGTCAGGCCAGGAAGTTCGTGAAAGAGGGCGCGATCCGGGTGGATGGCTGCCAGGTTCGGGAGCAGGATACTGTCCTCGCTAGCGCCCGCGCCCGCTATGGCAAATACAATATTGTTCGTCGGGGCAAGAAGAACTTTCACCTGCTGCACTGGGTATAGGTGTGCTTGTTTTGTAGTCCCCTTGGCGTTCGCGTGCCGCTAATTTTTCGCGCAGCCAAAAAGTTTGTTGACAGGGTCAAAAGAATCGCTAGAATGCGCGCCTCGCTCCGGGGAGGTATACGTTTTCGAGCACGGTTTAGGTGGTTTACCGAAGGTAAACGAAGCAAAAAACTGTTGACTAAAACCTCGAAAGCAGTAGAATTGCCGCCCCGCTCCTAGAGAGCGGATGTTCTTTAAAAACTTGATCAGGCAAAGCGTGTGGGTGCTTGCTGGAATAGTTCGGGTAACACGAAATATTCAAATGCAAGTAACTCATCAATTCATTACGAATGGTAAGCCAAAGTATTTGAGCCGAGTTCTTAAACGGTGCCGCTGGTAGCGAAACCGTTTCCTCTTGTCATCCGTGTAGTAGGCAGAGGTAAAAGATTTAAACTGAAGAGTTTGATCATGGCTCAGATTGAACGCTGGCGGCAGGCCTAACACATGCAAGTCGAGCGAGAAAGGTCTTCGGACTGAGTAGAGCGGCGGACGGGTGAGTAACGCGTAGGAATTTGCCCAGTAGTGGGGGACAACTCGGGGAAACTCGAGCTAATACCGCATACACCCCAAGGGGGAAAGCAGGGGATCTTCGGACCTTGCGCTATTGGATAAGCCTGCGTCGGATTAGCTAGTTGGTGGGGTAAGGGCCCACCAAGGCGACGATCCGTAGCTGGTCTGAGAGGATGATCAGCCACACTGGGACTGAGACACGGCCCAGACTCCTACGGGAGGCAGCAGTGGGGAATATTGGACAATGGGGG
>JBECKV010000008.1:0-4532 GCA_040235495.1 Porticoccaceae bacterium | reverse complement strand
AGCTATGGCGACATCGCCAAAGCCATCAATAATCCCAACGCCGCCCGCGCCGTGGGCATGGCCAATAACCGTAATCCCCTGCCGATCATCACCCCCTGTCACAGGGTCATAGGCAGTGACGGTTCGTTGACCGGATTTGGCGGCGGCCTGGATATCAAGCGCTGGTTGCTTGAGCATGAACGAAAATTCGCGCGCGAGTAATTTTGAACCAGGTCTCGTGATTTAAAAGATGAACAACACGCTTTATCTACTCGCAGCAGACGCATTATTGCTTTCGCACGCCGCCTTTGTGCTATTTATCGTCGTCGGACTGGTGTGCATCATCATGGGCAAATTCCGGGCATGGTCGTGGGTGCGCAATCCCTGGTTTCGCGCGGTGCACCTGGCGGGCATCGTCTTTGTTATGTTGCAATCGTGGCTGGGCAAGTCGTGCCCGCTGACGGTCTGGGAAACAGCGCTACGGGTAAAAGCGGGGGCAAGGGTTTACGACGGCTCGTTTATTGCGCATTGGCTTGAGTCCATGCTGTATTACAGCGCGCCAGCATGGGTGTTTGTCGTCTTGTACACATTATTTGCGATCGCGGTACTAGCGAGCTGGGTTTGGGTGCGACCTGAGTCGCCTTTCGCTCAAACAAAGCACACGACTGATCAGTGACTTTTTCTCGGTTGGAAAAAGGTGCAAACTTTGGCGGCGAGTTGAACAGAATTTTTCCTTCAAGAGCCAACCCGGGTCTCTATTCAAGGGCCTAAATGCAACTTCTCCATCAGTTCATCGACACGACTTTTTACATCTTCTGTCATGCTAATCGGCCGCCCCCACTGCCGCCGGGTTTCCGCCGGCCATTTGTTGGTGGCATCGAAACCGATCTTTGAGCCCAGGCCTGAGACCGGCGAGGCGAAATCGAGATAATCGATGGGAGTGTTTTCGACTATCACGGTATCCCGCGCCGGGTCCATGCGCGTGGTCATGGCCCAGATCACATCCTGCCAGTCGCGGGCGTTGACGTCATCATCGGTGACGACGACGAACTTGGTGTACATGAATTGACGCAGAAATGACCACACGCCCATCATCACCCGCTTGGCGTGGCCGGGGTATTGTTTTTTCATCGTTACCACGGCAAAGCGGTAGGAGCAGCCTTCGGGTGGCAGGTAAAAATCCGTGATCTCCGGAAATTGCTTCTGCAGCAGGGGCACGAAGACTTCGTTCAGAGCCACGCCGAGAATGGCTGGCTCATCCGGCGGCCGCCCGGTATAGGTGCTGTGGTAGATGGGGTCCTTGCGGTGGCTGATGCGCTCGATGGTCATTACCGGGAAGCGCTCCACTTCATTGTAGTAACCAGTGTGATCGCCGAAGGGACCCTCGTCGGCTTCATCGCCGGGGGTGATATGGCCTTCCAGTACAAATTCGGCACTGGCCGGCACCTGCAGACTGCTGCCGATGCAGCGGGTGACTTCGGTTTTGCCGCCGCGCAGTAATCCCGCGAATGCGTATTCGGACAGCGTGTCGGGTACCGGCGTCACCGCACCGAGAATGGTGGCCGGGTCGGCGCCCAGGGCGACGGCGATGGGAAAGGGCTCGCCGGGATGAGCCTGTTGCCACTCGCGAAAATCCAGCGCCCCGCCCCGCTGGGCCAGCCAGCGCATGATGACGCGGTTTTTGCCGATGACCTGCATGCGATAGATGCCCAGGTTTTGCCGTTCTTTTTCCGGCCCGCGAGTGACCACCAGGGGCCAGGTGATCAGCGGCCCGGCGTCTTCCGGCCAGCAGGTTTGAATGGGCAGGGTGCTTAAATCCACCTGCTCGCCTTCCAGAACAATTTGCTGGCAGGGCGCTTTCTTGACCACATTGACGGGCATGTTCAACACCGGCTTGAAGGATTCCCGCTTGTCCCACAGGTCCTTGATGCCGCGGGGCGGCTCGGGTTCTTTCAAAAAAGCCAGCAGTTTGCCGACATCGCGCAGGGCCTCGGTGCTGTCCTGGCCCATGCCCAGGGCGACGCGCTCGGCGGTGCCGAACAGATTGGCCAGTACGGGGATGGCGAAGCCTTTGGGCTTTTCAAACAGCAGGGCCGGGCCTTCGGCTTTTAATACCCGGTCGCAGATTTCGGTGATTTCGAGGTGGGGGTCAACCTCGACGCTGATGCGTTTGAGCTGGCCCCGTTGTTCGAGAAAACCAATGAAATCCCTGAGGTCCTTATATTTCATGCTGCGCCATCTTTGCTATAGGGTGCTGTCAGACAAGGCATCATGGTACCGCAAGCGCATCGATGATGGCTGATGTAGCAGCGCCCTGTGGTCTCTGCTATGTTTGAGTCTGTCAGCGGCATTCACCTCACTACTACTTTGGGAGTTTTGGCATGGAAAAGACACCACTGGGCACCAGCGATCTCAAGATAAACCGCATGGGCCTGGGTTGCATGGGCATGTCGGAGTTTTACGGCGAGAGCGACGAGCAGGAGTCCATCGCCACCCTCCATGGCGCCATTGAGCTGGGCGTGGATTTTTATGACACCGCCGATATGTATGGCAGCGGCCACAACGAAGAATTGATTGGTCGGGGATTTGCGGGCAAATGGGACAAAGTGGTGCTGGCGACCAAGTTCGGTTTTATCCGCGACGACAAGGGCGGCTTTGCCGGCCTGGATTGCAGCCCGGAATACATCCAGAAAGCCTGCGAATCCAGCCTGAAAAGATTAAACACGGAAGTAATCGATCTTTATTACGCCCATCGGGTCGATCCCAATGTGCCCATCGAGGAAACTGTCGGTGCCATGAACGATCTGGTGAGCGCCGGCAAGATTCGCTATATCGGTCTGAGTGAGGCTTCATCGGAAGAGCTCAGAAGAGCAAGCAAGGAAGCTACGATCACCGCCTTGCAAACAGAGTACTCGATGTGGAGTCGGGATGTGGAGGAGGATATCCTCGCCACCTGTAGGGATCTGAATATCGCTTTTGTCGCCTACAGCCCCCTGGGCCGGGGCTTTCTGACTGGCGCGATCACCAGCCGGGACTCTCTCGAAGACACTGATTTCCGCCTGCACAGTCCGCGTTTTCAGGAAGATACCCTGGAGAAAAATAAAACATTTCTATCGGTGATCGAAGACATCGCCAAAGACAAGGACGCCACACCCGCCCAGATAGCACTGGCCTGGGTGCTGCATCAGGGCGGGGATATTTTCCCGATTCCGGGCACTCGTAAAATGTCGCGTCTCAGGGAAAACCTGGCGGCGCTGGAGATCCGGTTTAGCGAGGCCGAGCTGGTCGATATCCGCGGTAACTTGCCAACCGCTGAAGGTGGGCGGTACTAGTTAGCCGTTTACTTCGGACTTTTTCAGTGGTGGTGCGGCGCCCAGTGCGCACAGCGTGGATGCGCCGACAAAGCCGATCATCGCGATAAAGGATATATCGTAGTTGCCCTGAACGTCCGCCAGATATCCGGCAACAACCGGCACCATGGCAGCGAAAACGATTTGTACCGGGAAAATAAAGCCGTTAATCGTGGCGAAGGAGGCTTTGCCGTAGTAGTTGGCGATCATCGTGGGCAGCAGGACTACCGCACCGCCGTAGGCCAGACCGAACAGGGGTGCGGCGAAAAGTAACCAGCCCAGATCCGGCGCTTTCCATAGAATGCTTAACCCGGCGATGGAAAACAGGTTAAGCACAAACACAAGCCGTCGGGGTTCGATGCGGTCCCCGAGCCAGCCCACCGGGAAGCGGGCAAAGGCGCTGCCCGCGACCATAAAGCTGAGTATGCTCGCGGCCTCCATGCGTGAGAAATTCAGGTCGGTAAAGTGTAATACGCCATGGACCATTATCAGGTAAAGCGGCATAACCTGAGCCAGAAACAGCACAATAATGAACCATAGCGCCGGCGTTTTGACGGCTTCGGCAAGACGCCAGTCGTCCTTTGTTTTGTAGGTTTTTGGCGGCGGGCGCTGTTGCGCGCTGTCGGGGTCTGAATGGTCTTCACCATCGGGGTGTTGATTGAGATCTTCCGGTTTATTGACCAGCGCCAAAACCAGCACCGTCCCCGCCAGGGCAAAGCCGGTGGCGATATACCAGCTACTTTGCCAGGAACCAAAGTATTCGATCACCCAGGCGTATAAAGGCTGGGCAATAAAACCGCCGATGCCCGCTGCGCTCATCACCAGGCCGAGGGCCGTCGCCCGTTTGGCGTCAAACCAGTGGGTGATGGTGGTCTGTATTGGCAGGACGCCGCCAAAGGCGAAGCCGGCAGCCATGACCACACCCCAGATCAGTGTCCATTGCCAGAGCGTGGTGGTGACTGTCGCCAGTAACAGGCAGCCGAGAGTGAGCAGGCTCAGCCCGACAGCCATGGAGCGTCGCGCCCCGAAGCGGTTTATGGCGATGGCTACCAGTGGCGCCGCGAAACCCACCAGCAGGCCGCGCAAGGTCTGCGCCCAGGAGGCATCGCCCCTGCTCCAGCCCTCGGCTTTCACCATTTCTGGAAAGATAACGTTAAAACCGTAATAAACGATACCGAGGCTGAGGAAGTAGACGCCAAAAAG
>JBECKV010000201.1:0-19357 GCA_040235495.1 Porticoccaceae bacterium | reverse complement strand
GTAATTTTGCTCATTGCCATGGGTAGCTCGCCGTCGACTTTCATCACTTCCCCTTATCATTGTCAGTGGTTAGGTACGGAGCTTATTCAAGCACATTCAAGTACCAGTCATAAACCGTTGACTGTGGTTGAACTGGCCCCCGGCGAGTCGTTGGCGCGATGTCGCCCGCCTCTATCCTCCCTCTGTTAACATATCGATTCGTTGTCAGAGCAACCAGTCCATACCTTAGTTCATGAAAATGCCAGCAGCCGAACCGGCCATCCTTCAACAACGCGAAGCCCTGCTTGCCGAACTGGCGGAATTCCTGCCACGCGGGCGTCTGATTGCCGATAAACCCAGTTTGCAAGCCTACGACTGTGATGCGTTGACCGCATACCGCCAATTGCCCATGTTGGTGGTATTACCGGATACCACGACCGAGGTGGCCAGAATTCTCGAAATCTGTCATCGCCGCAATATCAAAGTAGTAGCGCGTGGTGCTGGCACCTCGGTGTCTGGCGGCGCGCTGCCCCTGGAAGACTGCGTGCTGATGGCCATGGGTCGGTTTAATAAAATTCTGGAAATCGATTTCGACAACCGCTGTCTGATTACCCAGAGTGGCGTCACCAACCTGGCTCTGAGCGAAGCCGTGGCCGACAGGGGGTTTTACTACGCTCCCGACCCTTCCAGCCAGATCGCCTGTTCCATTGGCGGCAATGTGGCGGAAAACTCCGGTGGCGTGCATTGCCTCAAATATGGCATGACCACCAATAACATTCTGGGCCTGGAACTGGTGCTGATGGACGGCGCGGTGTTGCGCATCGGCGGTAAACACATGGATGCGGAAGGCTACGACATTCTCGGCCTGCTGACCGGCTCCGAAGGCCTGCTCGGTGTGATTACCGAGGTGACCGTGCGCATTCTGCCCAGGCCTGAAAGCGCGCGGGCGGTGCTGGCAGGCTTTGCCGATGACGAAAGTGCCGGCCGGGTAGTCGCGGACATTATCGCCGCCGGAATAATTCCCGCCGGTCTGGAAATGATGGACAAATTCATCATCCAGGCGACCGAGGACTTCTGCCATGCCGGTTATCCGCTGGATGTCGCCGCCCTATTGATCATCGAACTGGATGGGCCCGAAGTGGAAGTCGACCATCTGATCGAACAGGTCGCGGCCATTGCCAAACGGGGAGGTGCAACAAGGCTGCGGGTCAGTAATAACGAAGACGAGCGCCAGCGTTTCTGGCTGGGCCGCAAATCCGCATTTCCAGCAGTGGGACGCTTATCGCCGGATTATTTCTGCATGGACGGCACCATTCCCCGCCGCCAGCTGCCCCATGTGCTCAAGCGCATGGCGGAAATGAGCCGGGCCTACGGCCTGCGAGTGACCAATGTTTTCCATGCCGGCGACGGAAACCTGCATCCATTGATCATGTACGATGCCAATCAGCCGGGCGAGCTGGAACGGGCCGAAGCCTTTGGCGCCGATATCCTCAAGTTGTGCGTGGCCGTGGGCGGCGTGCTCACCGGGGAACACGGCGTCGGCGTCGAAAAACGCGACCTCATGGGCGAGATGTTTAACGAGGCCGATCTCAACCAACAGCAGCGCATCAAATGTGCCTTTGATCCGGACGGGCGGCTCAACCCCGGCAAGGTTTTCCCGACCCTGCATCGCTGCGCCGAGCTGGGCCGCATGCACGTGCATAACGGTGAGCTGCCCTTCCCCGACCTGCCTCGTTTTTAATCATCGCAGCAACACGAATCGCTACCGTGCCTGAAACCTTCCAGCCAGATACTCCGGACCAGATCGCCGAAATCATCCGCTGGGCCAACGCCAACTCAGCCCCGGTGGAAATTATCGGCTGCGGCAGCAAGGTTTATCTGGGCCGCCCGGTGGCGGCGGAAAAGCGTGTCAGTCTTGCCGGTTTTGACGGTGTCAGGGATTACCAACCCCTGGAACTGGTGCTCACTGCCGGCGCCGGTACCCCGCTTGGGGACATTCGCAAGGTCCTTGACGAAAATCGTCAAATGCTGGCTTTCGAGCCGCCTTGCTATCGGATTAACAGTGATGAAAATACCGACGCCGGAGGAACTCTGGGCGGCGTGCTGGCCTGCAACCTGAGTGGTCCACGCCGCTTTTTTGCCGGGGCGGCTCGTGACCACTTACTGGGCTTTCAGGCCGTCAGCGGTCGCGGTGAATGCTTTAAAGCCGGCGGTCGGGTGGTGAAAAATGTCACCGGTTTCGACCTGTCCAAACTTATCAGCGGTTCCTGGGGGACTCTGGCGGTTCTCCATGAGGTCACCCTGAAAGTACTGCCGCGCCCGGAGAAAACCCGTACCCTCCTGATCCATAACACCCCGGTAGCAGAAGCTCTGGCCATCATCACCCGCGCGGTCCAGTCAGCCCATGGCGTCAGCGGCGCCGCTTGCCTGCCCGGCTCCGTGGCTGCCCGATCATCAATATCACGCGTCAACGCCGGCAAAGCCACTGGCATCGTA
Source organism: Porticoccaceae bacterium (assembly GCA_040235495.1). Taxonomy (GTDB): domain Bacteria; phylum Pseudomonadota; class Gammaproteobacteria; order Pseudomonadales; family Porticoccaceae; genus HB2-32-21. The sequence goes on along the minus strand of JBECKV010000201.1, from coordinate 16,882 downwards.
GGCTTGCGTCTGGAAGGCCCGGAACCCTCGGTGGCCTATCGACTGGAAGCACTAAAAACCCTGGCAATCAAGCTCCACCCCGAGGCCGAGTTCGACGAACTGCATAATATTGATTCACTGGCGTTCTGGGCCGAAATTGCCGATTTATCACTGATGCAGTCACGGCGCAGTGTCGACCAGAGCACACACCTTTGGCGGCTGTCACTGCCTCCGGCCAACGCCGCAGATATATTGGCCAAACTGTTGGTACTGGGCGCACAGGACTGGCAACTGGATCAGGCCGGCGGTAGTCTTTGGGTCAAGACGCCCGCAATCCTCGACGCAAGCGAACTGCGTCAAACCTTGAACAGCTGTGGCGGCCACGCCACCCTGTGGTGGGCGCCGGCGTCGGCGCGGCAACACACCGCGGTCTTCCAGCCCCAGGCGCCGGCGTTGGCGGCCCTCTCACAAAAGGTGAAAACCAGTTTTGATCCCAACGGCATCCTCAATCCCGGCCGCATGTACAGAGGCATGTGAGCCATGCAAACCCATTTCACCTCCGAGCAGCGTAGCCGCCCCAGCATTCAGGTGGCAGATAAAGTCCTGCGCGCATGCGTGCACTGTGGTTTCTGCACAGCCACCTGCCCCACTTTTAAACTCACCGGCGATGAGCGGGAAAGCCCGAGAGGCAGGATTACGCTAATACAGAATTTGCTGGAAAGCGAAGACACGCCAAGCACCGAAACCGTCGCCAATCTCGACCATTGCCTGTCTTGCCTGGCCTGTGAAAGCACCTGCCCTTCCGGCGTTTCCTATCGGCGACTGATCGATCAGGGTCGGGAACTGATCGAGGAGAAATACAAGCGGCCATTGGTCGATCGTTTCACCCGCTTCGTACTGGCGTGGCTGCTACCCCGCCCGGTGTGGTTCCGCCGCGCCCTTGGCGCTGGCGCCATTGGCAGACCTGTGCTGAGGGTGCTGGGAAAATGCTTGCCGCCGGTCAGGGCGATGGCGGATATGATACCGGCACGGCTGCCCCCATCCGCGGCGTGTGTCAAACCGGGGTTCCACCCCGCGCAGGGAGATGAGTTGATGCACGTGGCACTCATTCCCGGCTGTGTGCAACATGTCCTGGCGCCACGGATAGACGCCGCCGCGGTGCGCGTACTGACTCGCCACGGCTGCAGTGTCACTGTTGTTGAACCATCCGCTGCCGGCTGTTGCGGCGCCCTGCCCCACCACCTGGGTAAATCGGAGCAGGCGCGAATGATGGCGCGACGGAATCTGGATTTCTGGCAGTACCCGCGGACAGCCGCGGATACCACGCGCCCCATAGAGTCCTGGTTGATGACCGCGTCTGGCTGCGTATCGATGTTGAGAGACTATCCTCACCTATTGCTTGGGGAGGATAAGTTTGAAAAAATAGACATTAAATTCAGTGAGATATCACAAATAGTTAATAAATTATTTACCATGAAAGCACCCCTTGTCACGAATCCCGAGCTGCCCAAAGCCATTGCCTGGCAAGCGCCCTGTTCGCTGCAACACGGGCTGCGGGAAATATCAGCCCCGGTCAATAGTCTGCGCGCTTGCGGTTTTGAAGTTCTCCAACCCAGGGATGCCCACTTATGCTGCGGCTCGGCGGGTACCTACAATCTGTTGCAATCCGAATTCGCGATGCAGTTGGGTGATGATAAACGCGCCAAGCTCAGGGCCACCGGTGCGCCTCTGGTAGTGAGCGCGAATATCGGATGTATCAACCAGCTCGGATCCACACACACATCTGACGGGACCCTGCCCGTGATTCATCTGGCTGAAGTCCTGGACTGGGCGACGGGAGGTCCAAGACCGGATGCCCTCCGATAACTGGGCTTTTTGGTCTGTGTGATCCTAGGTAGTACTTTTCAGAGACATTTCCAGCAGACCAGTGCCCAGCAAAGTCACTTTTTTGATTTTCATGCCGCTAAGCGTTTTATTGAGCGCCAATTGGGAATGCGGATAGTGAGGAAATTGCGTGGCTGAACGTCTTCTCGTCTTTAAAACATTCGCTTTGACGATCGAATACATTTGATTGGGAAATGGCGTCGACGGTTTTAGCGTGGCAAACCCGTGAATACGAGTGTCAGGAGTCGAATAGGCGGATAGCACTTTGGTAAAGGCTTTGAGGGCGGGTTCGCTAAGATAATTCAGGATATCCCAGAGCAGGCAGAGATCAAATGTCGTCGTCGAGGGGTAAGCGAGTTGCTTGCGAAAATGCGCCAGCAATTCTTTTTCATCGAGTTCGTCAGCCACGCACCCGAGCGCTTCCGCGGAGTAAAGATCGGCGAAGTGCAGTCGGCATTTGTAGTTTGAAAAAAATTCGACGGTTTCCGGTGTTGCCGAACCGGCGTCGAAGACAGTCAGTTTGCCCGCTTCAGCCAAGTCACCCAACAGTGGCGCCAGCAGGTTACAACGCAGTTCCAAAGCCCGATCTTATCTGCCAGTGACCGAAGATGCCTTATCCAGAATGGCGTTTACTTCGCCTGGCAGGGCAGATGGCGAGTCCGGTTTGGCCGGTTTCGATCTGGAGGTCTCGCTACCTGCCGGGTCCATGTCGATACTGCCTTTGAATTTGGCGCCATCTTCCAGAGTCACTCGCGGAGCGACGATATTGCCCTGCACCTTTCCGCTTTTGGAGACGATGACTTTCTCCTTACCGTTGATATCGCCTTTTACATCGCCATCGACCCGAATCACATTTGCGGTCATATTGGCGTTAATGTGTCCGCTTTGACCGATGATCAGTTCATTGGAGGAAAGATTGATCGTCCCTTCCACCGCGCCGTCGATAATCAGATTTTCATCACCGACGACGTCACCGGTGATCCTGATGGAAGCACCAATCAATGCGGATCGACGCACATTTGGAGGCGGGGTTTCCACCCGGGCGGGCTCGTCGGTTTGTTTAATGCCGGCGCTGGGGCTTGGTTCCGTCTTGCTGCCACGTTGTTTATCAAACATGTTATTCTCCATTACGTCGTTGGAAGTTCCGATTGTAAACGGCCCTATTGAGATAGCCAGGCGTACCTGGGGGTGATTCGAGAGCTGCGTCACTATTTGTATCGGAAAAAGTCACTTGACACCACCTCCTCCCTGCCGGAGGACGCTAATTCAGAATCCACCCACGCCGTCATCCAGTTGCACGCCAAAGCTGTTCAGCGCCATTGAGACCATATTGTACTGTCCAACGGTGAACACAACGTCCATCATTTGTTGCTGGTCATAATTTTTGCTCAACTCGGTCCAGGTGTCGTCACTGATACAGGCTTCCTCGTGCAGTTCGTCGGTGGCGCGTAGCAAGGCGGAATCAAAGTCACTCCATCCTTCGGCATCCGGCCCCTTTTTGATTCGCTGAATTTCCTCGTCGCTGAGCCCGGCTTCACGCCCGAAAATGACATGTTGTCCCCATTCATATTCGGCCTCGCACAACCAGCCTATGCGCAGAATCAGTATTTCCCGCTCGCGGGGGGACAGACGCGAGGTATCACCCATAATATGGTAGGCCCAGACAGTAAACTTCTGGGCGGCATCCCAGTGTCGGCTGATTGTTCCGAGGACATTGTAGAAAGGCCCCGACTCCTTGATCGGCGCGAGCATTGCCCTCTGGGCGTCGTTCCACTCGCTAGGCGCCATCGGTGTGATGCGGGGTTTGGATAACTTCATGCTGGATTCCTTATGTTGTTATGGTTTTAACAGCGCGACACACAGTGCAATCCGCCGGTCAGTGCCCGATATTACCGCCGGCAACGTAAAATCGCCATGCTTAATGGCATTGGGGACGCTCCTATTAGCCAGCGAGTTCCGGATCAGCCCCAGCCAAGCCCAGCATTTATCCAGGCGATTATCTGGTCACTGGACATCGCTCCCGACTGGCGAGCCGCCTCCCTGCCGGCGACAAAAAGCAAGAGCGTCGGGATAGCACGAATGCCAAGACTTTGGCCCAGGGCCTGCTCTTCCTCGGTATTCAGCTTGGCAAAATAGACCTCGCCCTGAAAAGCCTGGGCCGCCTTGGCAAAGGCCGGCGCCATTGCTTTACAGGGACCACACCAGGGTGCCCAGCAGTCGACGACCACAGGCAGACTACTGCCCTGCGTGATCCTGGCAAAGTATTTGGCGTTGAGACTGGGCACCGGTCCACCAATAAGGGCGTTTTTGCAGGCCCCACATCTGGGACCCGCGTCAACGCGTGCGCGCGGCAGGCGATTGGGTGAAAAACAGGACGGGCAGTACACGTGAATCATGTCGCTCATAACAAATCTCTCGGCAGGTGCGCGAGTTGTTCTTGCAGCGCTTCCAGTTCATCAAGGAGTTGCAGGGCCAGAGCGATGCCAGGAATGTTAACGCCGAGATCTCTTTGCAGCCGTACCGCCTTGCGCGCCTTGCGCAGACACACGGAACCGAAGCGCCATTCGAGAGGCGCCTTGCCCTGCCCCTCGATAACGCCCTCCTCGACCAACTCGATGATATAGTCGGCGTGCACGGCGCAGGCCCTCGCCATATCCGCCAGACTCAGGAAACCTTCCTCGTCAAGTAAAACGCCGCTCAGCGAAGAGTGGGGTTTATCGCGTCCCGAAGCTGCCATGGTCAAACTCCCAGATTCGCGCGGGCATTAAATTCGCTGGCGCGCGCCAGCTCTTCGTAGGCCCGTTTTACCCTGGCATCATGGCCCGGTGGCAATACTATTTTTATGACCACGTAAAAATCCCCTGCCTGTTTGCCGGGCAAGCCCCGGCCTTTAATGCGCATTTTTTTGCCGGCTTTGGTACCCGGTGGTATTTTCAGATCAATCACGCCGCTGGGGGTGGGCGCCTTGACATTCGCCCCCAGGGCCGCCTCCCAGGGCGCCACTGGTAGATCAAGGTAGATGTCCCGCCCTTCGAGACGATACCGCCCGTGTGGCTTGAATACCACCTCCAGATAGAGGTCGCCGGCCGCAGCGCCGCCAACGCCGGGATCGCCCTGCCCGGCAAGTCGGATTTGTTGTCCCGGCGCTATGCCCTTGGGTATGCGCACGTTCAGGGTGTGGTCACGGGTATGCACTCGCCCATTCGCATCCACCTCCGGTACGCGTAAGGTGATGGCCCGTGACGCGCCACTCAGCGAGTCCTCGAGATCAATCATGATGCGGGCATGATGATCCTGACCCCGTGCGCGATAGCCGCGCGGTCCCTGATTGAAAGCAGTTGCCCCGCCACCAAAACTCTGGCCAAACAGCGACTCGAAAAAGTCGCTAAAGGCATGGCTGTCGCCCTGGGTAAAACCACCACCACTGAACTCGAAACCCGCATCCCAGCCGGGGGGCGCGGTAAACTCCTGGCCCGCCTGCCAGTTGGCCCCGAGTTGATCGTAGGCGGCGCGCTTTTCCGGATCCTTGAGCACCTCATAAGCTTCGCCAACGGCCTTGAATTTCTCCTCCGCGTCCGCTTCGGAGCTGACATCCGGATGATACTTGCGCGCCAGCTTGCGATAGGCGCGCTTGATTTCGTCCTGGGTGGCGCCTCGCTCCAATCCGAGCGTCTGATAATAATCCCTGAATTCCATCGCACCTCCACGGTGAGATTACAGCATCAGCGTTCAGCCGCCGACAATACCGCGCCGGGTGGAATGATCATCCCGAGTTGCCAGCCTGATTAAAGGTGATATGCCTTTAGAGCTCGCTACCACCTGGTAGTTGTCGGTGGGCTTTGCGGGTAAAGATAGCAGCACTCCAACCACAGTTATTGATCCCGAATAAACGTTTTTCAAGTTATCGGATTCGACACCGGCGCTGATAAACCCGTTTCCCGGGCGGTATTTGCGCGCTCTGGCGTCGCCACCTATGATAGCGCGCTGGTTTTTCACCCGCTCGTCACGCGTTTTGGCGCCGGCGACAGTGCCGGCGCCGTTGATCAGGACACACAGCAATGACTATAAAAGCAGTACTCTGGGATTTCGGAGGCGTCATCACCAGTTCACCCTTCGAAGCGTTCAGACGCTACGAAGCCGAGCAAGGTCTACCCAGGGATTTTATTCGGAGCATCAACGCCACCAATCCGGACAGCAACGCCTGGGCGCGATTTGAAGCCAGCAGGGTTTCCATCGAGGAGTTCGATCAACTGTTTCTGGAGGAATCCACTGCCGCCGGCCACCCGGTGCCGGGAAAGGAAGTCATCAAATTGCTGGCCGGCGATGTTCGCCCACGCATGGTCAGGGTGCTGGAGCGCTGCAAGCGCGACTTCAAGATTTCCTGTCTGACCAACAATGTCCGCTCGGGCAAGGGTCCCGGGATGTCACGGACACCGGAAAACGCGGCCGCCGTGCAACAGGCCATGAGCCTGTTTGACCATGTGCTGGAATCCAGCAAGGAAGGCATGCGCAAGCCCCAACCCGAGTTCTACCTGTTGGCTTGCGCGCGCATGCGCGTTGAGCCCAGCACCGTGGTTTATCTGGATGATCTGGGCATCAACCTGAAACCGGCTCGCCAACTGGGCATGACAACCATCAAAGTGCTGTCCGAGAACCAGGCCATTAGCGACCTCTCCGCTGTGCTGGGGATAGACTTCGACTAGCATTAACTTCGACTAGAATTAACTGCGACTAAAATAGGCTTTGACCAGGAGAGGCTTCGACCAGGAGAGACTTCGATAGCAGCCGCGACGTTCGCCTAATCATCGGTTTTGGGTGAAATGCGCAGATGCTGAACCTTGACATCATTTTGCAGGTGACTGGCAAAAATTTCGTTCAGGTCCTCCTTGCTGCGATAGCGGTACCAGGTCTCGTTGGGATACACCACCATGACTGGCCCAAGGGCACAGCGGTCGAGACAGCCGGAGTTGTTGATGCGCACGCCCTTCGGTCCCGCCATCCCGGCTTCCTTGACTTTCTTTTTTAGATAGTCCCGAAGCTCGCTTGCGTCGTGGTCCTGACAGCAGGGGCGCCCGTCCTCCCGCAAATTGGTGCACATAAAGACATGATGTTTGTAGTAAGGCATAAGTGATTCTTTGAATGAGAAAATAAAGGCCGTATTGTAAGCTTTTTAATGTCTGTCAGCGGAGTCTTTCACCTTAACAAGCGCCAGTAGTTTATGAGCGCCAGTACTTTCCAGGAACCGGGAACCGGGAGCCTGGCTCCAGATTTAAACACGCAGGATAGCAATATTGACCTAGCGATATGAAAAAAGCCAACGGCGTACCGGGCCGACGACTCTGCAAGAGCTAGAGGTAGAGACCCAAGCGTATGCACCTGCTCCAGGCTGTCTCGGGACGGTTTTTCACGCGTAGCGGGGCTTTTCCTCTTTTACGGGGGTGGTGACCTGACAGCCGCGGTTAATCAGGCACTGGATAGTCTCTCCTGCCGCGAGTACCATGGCTCCCTCAAAATTGCGACTCCCAGGCAATAAAATGACCTATAAAACCATTAAATTCAGCCAACGGGACGCCATCGCCCGTATCACTTTATCACGGCCCGAAGCGGCAAATGCCCTGAATTTCGACATGGGTGAAGAGCTATACCAGGTCGCCAGAATATGCCGCGATAATGACGAAATCAGGGCTGTGATTCTCGACGCCGAAGGCAACATATTCTGTGCCGGCGGCGACGTGATGACTTTCGCGGAGGCTGGCAAGGCATTGCCGGCAACACTGCGCAAGCTGCTGGACAGTTTTCACCCGGCCGTGGCCATACTCTCGACCATGGATGCTCCGGTCATTGCCGCCGTTCAGGGTGTCGCGGCTGGAGCCGGCCTGTCCCTGTTGTCCTCATGTAGCTTTGTTATCGCCAGCGAAAGCGCCAGCTTCATGATGGCCTATACCGGTATCGGCATGAGTCCAGACGGCAGCGCCACTTATTTTCTGCCGCGGCTGATCGGCCTGCGCAGAGCCGAGGAACTGATGGTGACTAACCGCCGCCTCAATGCTATGGAGGCCGAGCAATGGGGGTTGATTAATCAGGTCACGCCGCCGGAAACCTTGAGTTCGACCGTTGAAGAATTGGCGGCACGCATCGCCGGTGGTCCGACCCTGGCCTATGGCGCCACCCGGCGTTTGTTACTGGAGAGTTTCGATAATAGCTTCTCGACCCAGTTGGAAGCCGAGGAAAAAGCCATTCTCGATATGGCCCGAACCGAGGACGGTCTCGGGGGAATCGCTGCCTTCAAGGCCAAACAGTCGATCGCGTTCAAGGGCCGTTAACATGTGCATTCCGCTTGGCTTTGCTGGAGCCGGCGATCTTTTATCCACTGACTCCTGGTTCGAGCACTTATCTAACCGGTAAAGCGCGGCATGGTCAGATTGGACTGCGAGGCCCGTCCAATCATTCCATTTTCGTCGTAGAGCTCCGTTTCCACCATGGCAAGGCCGGTGGCTTGCGGGAAGGTTCGGGCATCAATGCATATCCATTCACTCTCGGGCATGCGAAACAGGTTGACTACCAAATCGGCGTTGATGAAGCCGACAGTTTCGCTGAGATGTACCTGGGCGAAGCCATTAGCGAAATCGGCCAGGACGGCAACGGTATCCAGCGGCGTATTTTCCCGCCCCTCGATAACCGGCACGGGCACTTTCACCCAGCTGCAGCCGTGACCAACGCCAATTTTTAAAAATACCGGTTTGATCGGCACTTCCCGGTGTAACCCCGGCGTGGACGGCCCCTCATACATGCGATGCTCCGGACCAATGCCCAGATGGGGTTCCTGATCAATGGCCTCGGCGATCGCCTGGGGCAATGGCCGATCCCGGCGTACAGAGTCGGGCACCGCTATCTCCGATTTTTTCAGCACCAGCCCGCTTGCCCGGCTGACTGGCACGCCGTCATGAAATAAAGAGACGTCGTACATTTTTACTCGCTTGCCATCGCGGACGGTATTACAGCGCATGGTCAGCGGCGCCATGGGCACGGATCGAAACAAATCCACGGTAAAGCGAACCAGCTGCATTTCATCGGCATGGAATCGCTCCTGCATGGCACTTAGCATCAGCGCCGTTGGGGCGCCGCCGTGCAGACTCACCAGGCCCCAGGGGCTACCGGCTGATTCGCTGGGAATATAGTGATCGCCCTGCTTGGCGAATAATGCTTGCATGGTGTTTTTCCAAAACTGACCGACTGACAAATAAAATGCTCGGCTAGCGTCAGTCGATATTGACTTTGCTTCTAAGAAGTTTAGTGCGGCCCCGCCTGGTTTTGCTGTCCATTCTTTTCGCTTTAGAGGTTTTACTCGGTTTCGTGGCGATACGGGTCTTGCGTCGCGTCGTTGCCCTGACGACCAGTTCGCGCAGACGTTCGAGGGCGTCTTCGACATTCTTTTCACGCGTGCGAAAGCGCTGTGCCTTGATGACCACCACGCCGTCTGAATTTATCCGCTGATCAGCATAAGTCAAAAGCTTTTGTTTGACGTCGGCGGGCAGGGAGGAAGCGCCAATATCAAACCGCAAGTGCACGGCGCTGGCCACCTTGTTGACATTTTGTCCGCCGGGCCCCCGGGCGCGGACGCCATGCAACTCGATTTCATGTTCACCAACGACAAGTTGATTGCCTAAATGTACTGCCATTGACGGCGTTCGCTTCGTAAATAGCCTAGGAGGTCGACGCCTCGGCGCCACCAAAAATCCTGTCAATATGCTCCCGAGGCAGGGGCCGAGTGGCCAGCGAAACCATTATCGTCACCACCACCGACACGCCCTCGCCGAGCGCAGTGCAGGTAAAGGGATTACCCGCCTGGGTGCCGAGCAGGAACAGCGCCTGATCCAGGAGGCCAGCATCGGCGGCACCGGCGGGAAGCAGGCCGTTGCGCAGTGCGATAAAGCTGACGGCGCCAGTGATAAATCCCCAGATTGCTCCCTGCGCGGTAACGCCACGCCAGAAGACGCCGAGAATCAGAGGCCCCGCAAGGGCTGCCATCATGCCACCCAGGCCGACCCAGACCATGAGAGCGATATTCTGCCCGATGGAATACCAGGCCAGCACCGCGGCGCCCAGCAGGACAAAAATAATCGAGAACCGGCTAATCCGCAGTACATTGTGATCGACCTCTTCGTCACTGGCGTCTGGATGCAGCAGCTTTGACAATGTGCGGCGGTAGATATCATTAGCGAAGACCTGGGAGGTCGAAATCACCAGACCGTCCGCCGTGGACATAATCGCCGACAGAATGGCGATCCCCAGAAAGGCTGCCAGCCAAACCGGGAAAAGTTCGATAAACAGCGCGGGAATGGCCTGATTGGGATCGCCGCCAGCTTGCAGCAATTCATTCCCCAGTACCGCGCGGGCAAGAATACCGCCAAAAATCATGGCGGCGAGGACAACGCCCATCAACAGGCACAGCAGTAAAAATCGGGTGCGACCAATCCCCGCCTTCAGTGCCCAGACCTTGTTGCCGATATGAGGCAACATACCGAGGGTTAAATGAGCCAGAAAAACCGCGGCAAAATCCCAATATGAGTCGAGGATGCCGGAGCCTTCGTAGGTGGGCACGACGGTTTTTGGATCCAGTTCCGCCAGTCGGTCCAGCGCGCCGGGCAGGCCGCCCTCAACGCCGTAACCGATACTGAATAGCACGATGATCATCATGGCCAGCCCCAGCATCATGGCCCCTTGTACACCATCGGTAATGATGTCGGCATGGGCTCCGCCCAGGACCACGTAAACCAGTAATACTCCGGTCGTCACGGTCAGCGCCCAAAAGGGATTCAAGCCCAGCATCTGTTCAAACATTACCAGTCCGGCGAGCATCTGTGCCGCCAGATAAAACAGTAATACCAGGGAAAACACCGCGACGATGACACGCATGGTCTCGGATTGGTAGCGGTCACCCATAAACTCGGGGATAGAGCGATTGCGGAAGTTATTGCCCGCCTTCTGCACCTGCTTGAAACACAGCCAAATGCCCAGGTAAACCGCAAAGGGATAGACGAGGCCGTAACCCAGGGCGGAAAAGCCATAGATATATCCGAGACCCGGGATCCCCAAAAAGGTAGCTCCCGAAGCTGTAGTGGCGGTCATGGCAAAAGCCAGATACCACATGCCGTACTCGCCCCTGGCCGTGGAAAAGTCGTCACTGGTTTTGACATGGCGCATGCCCAGGTAGCCAAAACCGATCATCGCTCCCACGTATATAAATAAAAAAGACCAGGACCAGATACGTAACTCGTCCATCAATACCTCTCAATAAATTCAGTCGCTATTGGCATGCCGTTAACTGCTCTGACGGCTGCGTTACCGTTTCATCACGGTACACCCTGCCAGAACGCGCCGGAACACAACGGCTGCGCAAGGAACAGCTAATAAATAGCAATGGGGTCGATTATGGCCTGTACCGTTCCGCGAATACGGGTCGGGCCGAGCACAAAGAAAAACTCAAAGGCCTTGTCCCGCACCAATGGGCCGGTCTGCATGGTTTCAAGCAGATAGATACCGTTTTCAACCATCAGGATGATATGGCCACCAAAGATATTGTCCTTGTTCTGCGGTGGTACGACATCCACTCCCCAGGTGTCGGCGCCAACGGCCAGTACATTTTTGTCGGCCAGATAATGAGCAACCTCTTCCGAAATACCCGGCTCGGTACTGCCCCAGGTTTTCGGATCCTTTTCAAGCATGGCGTCGGTCCAGCCAGTGTGGAAAAGCACCACGTCACCTTCCCTGATCTCCGTTCCCTGGGCTTTTTCAACCGCCTGAACGTCGGCAACGGAAAAATACTCACCGCCTTTCAGATACTCCACACCGGCATGGCCAGCCATGTCGAGCACTATTCCTCGGGCCGCCATGGGCGGTACTTTTTCGATGCCCATTTTGGTGACGCCCTCGGTATGAACGAAGTCAATACCCTTGTTGCAGTTATAAAACATGCCGTGCACACCGGGATGGCCGAGCCCATCGAGTTGCGAACCGATGCCAAACCAGGTCTGAACCACTTCGTCGTTATAGATAAAGCCATTGGGGAATGGCATACGTCCGTATTCCTGGCCGGGCTGGACGATTTGCACACGCAGACTGCGGGGTCCGAAGGCCGGCGTATTTTTATCGATAACGATACCGAGATGCTGGGTTTTGCCCCGCTTGACCAACTGTGAGGCCCTGAGAACGGTTTCCGGCGTCATTAAATTAGCCGAGCCTATTTCGTCGTCCGGGCCCCATTTGCTGGGTTTGCAATCACTGGCGTGAGCCGACAGCGTCAGCAGCGCTGCTAGCAATCCAGCCCATACCAAAGCTGGTGTATCGATCGTTTTCATTATCCCCCCGCGGTTAATTATAGTTTCGCCACGCATTGTAACTCGCGTCTTGATCGTAACAACTCCCGACTCTGGCCTCGTGGTTGCCGATGTTTCCCGGAGCGCCATCCAGGAGCTACAGACCTTGGCAATAGTAAAAACGCGATATTAAAAAAAAGGCCCAATCAAGGGCCTTTTACCGCGCTGCAAAAATTTATGCCACGGCTTTGGCGGGTTCCGGTTTCGGAAGCACTTTGAGCCGAGGCAAGACTTCCTTGCTGAACAGATGGTAGCTTCTCTCGGCCATGTCGAAAGGCATGTCGGCGTAGGTAAACACGCCGTTAAAACCGCCTATGCCCACCTTTTCACGGATCATGAGGATTTTCTCATAGCACTGTTCAGGCGTGCCCCAGACCTGCAAGTCCATGAACATATCGGCGATAGCGTCACGGCCGACATCATTAATCACGTCGGACATGTTGCCGTAATACTCGTAGCCCTTGCGGCTCTTAAAGTAGTCCTTATTCATTTCATAGTGATCGATCACGCTCTGCCAGTAGCCGGTTATGTATTTCTCCGCGGCTGCCCTGGCCACGGCCTCGTCTTCGTGGCAGTAGGTCCAGCAGGCGGCGATAGGCGCCGGCGGGTTGGCGCCGTGGACCCTGTTAAACAACTGGTTGTAGTTGTCGATGTCCACCGCGACCTCATCCCAGGGTTTATGAGGCACCAGCAACAGGCCCAGGCCCAACTCGGCCATCATTAAAATCGAATCCGGCGACATGGACGCGGCATAGCCACGACCTTTGAAGCTCTTGTAGGGCGCCGGACGCAGAGGCGCCCTGGGTTGCTTGACAAACTGGCCGTCCATTTCGCAGTAGCCCTGCTCCAGACCCTCGAAAATCATTTTCGCGGACTCGGCGAAGGTCTCCTTGGCTTCGCTCTGGTTGAGACGGAAAGTATCGAACTCAACCCGAGCCAGACCGCGGCCAAACCCGGCGATTACCCGGCCCTTGGACAGGTTATCCAGCATCGACAGTTCCTCGGCAACCCGGACCGGGTCATGCCAGGGCAGAATCACCGCCATGGTGCCCAACTCGACTTTCTCGGTTTTGCCTGCCAGGAACGTCAGCCACTGGGTAACGTCAGGGCACATGGTGTAACCGGTGAAGTGGTGTTCCACACCCCAGATCGAATCATAGCCAAGACCTTCAGCCTGTTCGGCCATTTTGACTTCATGCTGGTAAACGTCGAAATCATTGAGGTTGTTCCAGGGGTTCTGGAAGATGCAGGACAGTCCAACTTTCATAGCCATTCTCCAATAAGCTCACGCTGTGGGCGGAGTTCAATGTTCAGGGATAAAAAAACCGCTGGGAACACTACCCATATAGTCACGGTATGTAAAGCGCTTGCTCCATCGCTGGCGGGGATTGAGCAAATGACGGGAGGGGGACAAAAAAAAGCGCTGCCCGGAGCAGCGCCTTTGCACAATGTCAGGGCTTGTCGGGCCCTCGCCTTCCAATGTTGTCGTGGTACCTTGATTAAGGCCTTGGTCCCGATGCCGTCAACGAGGCCCGGATTTCCTGATCAGGCGGCCTTGTAGCCTGGAGCTTCCCACTCCCGCACCACCGGGACCACCTTCTCGGCAAAGAGTTTCAGACTTTGCCTGGCATAAGCATAGGGCATGCCGGCGAAGCTGAATGAACAGTTGATATCCATGGCGCCAATGATGTCCTGAATACCCTGAATTTTCTCCAGGCATTGCTCGGGAGTACCCCAGATCTGCAGATCGGTAAAGGCTTCACCCATCTTGTCGTCACCTGCCTGTTTCGCGTACTTGGCCGACTCGTGGTAGAAGTCGTAGGCGCCACCACCCTTTTTGGCAAAGTGGTCGCCGCTCAACTCGTAGTGAGCCATGGCCGATTTCCAGTAATCAGACATGTATTTATAGGACATATCCCGCGCCTTGCCGGCATCCTTGTCACAGATAACAAACAGGTTCGCGCTGGTAGGCGGTGCCTGCCTGCCCTGCTCGCGCTCGTAATGGCCGCGCCAGGTGTTGATCTCCTTGGCACGGGTTTCCCACGGGCCGATGGCGAAGGTCATGATGCTGCCGCCCAGTTTTGCCGCATGAGGCGCGGTATCCGGCGACATGGAGACAATCAGGGTACGGTCCTTGAAAGACTTGAAGGGACGTGGGCGGATCTCCCGGCGCTCCTGTTTGAAATAGGGCCCGGCCCCTTCCATAAAGCCGGTTTCGAGGGCCTCGATGATCATCGCCGCCGATTCGTTCATGCGGTCGCGGGATTCAGCCATGTCAATGCCAAAGCCATCGTATTCGATCCGCGCCAGACCGCGACCCAGCCCCATCAGCACGCGGCCCTTGGACAGGTTGTCGAGCATGGCGATGCTCGTGGCGACACGGATCGGATCCTTGTGCCAGGGCAGGATGATCGCCGCGGTACCGACATTGATACGCTTGGTTTGACCGGCGATAAATGCAAGGAATTGAGGAATGTCGGGGCTCAGCGTGTAATCGGTAAAGTGATGCTCCACCGCCCAGATTGAATCGAGGCCGACGGGTTCGGTCATCAGGGCGATTTCCACCTCGTTCTGATACATATCGTAATCAGATTGCGGCAGGTTTGGGTGATTTTGAAACAGCATCAACTGTCCGACTTTCATAGACAAACTCCTGAACTGGGAAGTGGGTTAGTGTTTCGTTGACCTGGCCCCGCGCGGGGACGCAGTCAATCCACCGGTCCCATCTAAACATCCGCACGAACCCGCTCGCCTTGACCTGAAACAATTAAAGTTCAGGCGCCATTAAGCAAGCCCTGCCGGGATCAAGCGCCTTGAATCGCGTGCCGATATGGACAGATATGTCCCGCAAGGCTTCAATAACTGGCCAGCATCGCCTGCCATTGCTCGGTCAGGGATTTACGAAAGTCCGGATGGGCTATGCCTATCAGTGCCTCGGCGCGCTTTTCGACGCTGAGGTTGGACAGACGGGCGACCCCGTACTCGGTCACCACATAGTCGGTATCATCCCGCATGACGGTAATCGGCCCCTTGTTAATCAAGGGCACAATCTTGGAAATACTGCCCCCGCGGGCGGTGGAATGCAGGGCAATGATGCTGCGCCCGCCCCTGGAGGTGCGCGCTCCACGCAGGAAATCCACCAACCCCCCGACGCCACCAATCTGCTTGCCATTGATGGTTTCACTGTTGATCTGGCCGAACAGATCGATTTCCAGCGTCGTGTTGATGCCCACCAGGCGGTCAATGCTGGCGAGCACCGCGCCATTGTGAGTGTAGTTGACCGGTTTCATGCGCAAATCCGGGCACTGGCCACACCACTCGTAAAAGGCGCGGCTGCCAGCGGCAATGCCGGTGACGATTTTACCGGTATCGATGTTCTTGCGCCGGCCATTGACCACACCCGCCTCCACCAGTGGCACCACTGCTTCGGTGAGCAGGCCGGTATGAATGCCCAGATCTTTTTTATTCGCGAGATTCTCCAGAATCGACACCGGCAGCGAACCTATCCCCAACTGGATGCAATCGCCGTCCTCCACCAGATCGGCGATCAACGTGGCGATCCTGATATCGGTTTCACCGCTGGGTGCGGTACTGTATTCGATCAGGGCTTGGTTCGATGGCACGCAATAGTCGATTCCCGACAGCGGTATCTTCATACCGTCTTCGATATAAGGCAGCGCCGAATTAATTTCGGCGATGACGATATCGGCCCGATCGAGCATGGCCTGGGAAAAATCCGCCTGGACGCCAGGGCTGCACATGCCATTGGTATCCGGTTCGGACACCTTGATCAGGGCGATATTAATGTCGTATTCCTCGTCAATGGCGCAAAAGCGGGCGGAATGAAAAGCCGGCACGAAGTCCACCCGCCCCTGGGCGTAATGATCCCGATAGGCGCCGAGGAAAAAACCGGTATTAAGCCGGGCCTGGCTGGAAAAGCGATCTAGGTCGAGGCTGGTCATGCCAGGCAGGGAGTTGTCGATGATGCGCAGCTGGCGACCCAGGCCAGCCGCAGCAATCACCGCCATCACCGTATCCGGCTGCCCCGCGCCACCCGAGACAAAGATATTGCAGCCATCGGTGAAGTGTTCCTCCACCCGCGCGACGGTTAACGAGGGTGGATAATCAGCATTGGCCATGCGGGTATTCCTTATCGGTCAGGGGGAAAATCACGGCGTGTAAGGCTCGGCTGTGGTGATAAAACGTCTGAAAGTATTGCCGACCATGTAAGCGTCGACGTGTTAGCACTTATACCGGCGGAACAGATAGCGGTGTCAAGCTGGCGCTGAACTCTAGCACAGGCCCAGGCGAGACGACCACAACGGCGGCTCGCGCGGATGGCATCGGTTAGCACTGCAATGTTGGAGTCCGTGGCCCCAAAATGCATCACCGCTGCACTGTTATTGCAAGTTTTCATGGCATGACCCGCGCGCGTGAGGCTACTTAACCCTCATACCGCGCATAAATCGCGAAGAAAACCGGCTTAAACAGAATTGGCACGGAGTTTGTATATACCTAGACAGGTGGTTTGAAGAACAAACTGCCTGCATCCCTGGTAACAGGGGCCCATAACTTTCCTCTCTAACGTGGGCAATGAAGCCCATAGGTCGCCTCCCCCTCGGCCTATGGGCTTTTTTAATGAC
>JBECKV010000117.1:0-11875 GCA_040235495.1 Porticoccaceae bacterium | reverse complement strand
GTATTTGCCATGGTGCCTCTCATCAAGCGCCGCATGACCGGGCAGATTGCCGGCATGACCGGCGCCTACGGCAACGTCGGCGCGGTGTGTTTTCTTACGGTATTGTCTTTTGTCTCGCCCCAGGTATTTTTCATGGCGATCGGTGGCTGCGCCGTATTTGGCTGGGTGCTCGTAGCCCTATTCATGGATGAGCCGGATGGGCATATCGCCGAAGTGCTGCCCGATGGCACCGTCCAGCTGATTGAAGTCAGCTAGGGAGCAAGGCGCGCTACACTGCCGTCATGGAAGCTCATGATTTGATTACCGTTGGCCAGTATTCCGACCGTGGCGTCAAAAACGAAAACCAGGACAGCTACGGCGTGCTGGTGCCCGAAGACGCCGTGCTCCAGTACAAGGGCATTGTCGCGGTCATTGCCGACGGTGTCAGCGGTTGCGAGCAAGGCAAGGTGGCCAGCGAAACCAGTGCCAAGAGCCTGCTTCACGACTATTACTGCACCCCGGATTCCTGGACGGTCAAGAGCTCGATAGAGAAGGTGCTGCTCGCGACCAATCGCTGGCTCTATGGCCAGGGCCAGCAGGTATCCCACAATGGTCACCGCGGCCTGGCAACGACGCTGAGCGCATTGGTCATCAAGTCCTCGACCGCTCATTTATTTCATATTGGCGACACTCGCATCTACCGGCTCAACGACCGAGAGTTCGAACTCCTGACTCAGGATCACAGGGTCTGGGTGTCAGAGGAGAAAAACTATCTTACCCGTGCCCTGGGCATAGATCTGCGTGTCGATATCGATTACCGCAAGCTGCCGGTGCGGGTCGGCGACATTTTTCTCCAGACCACCGATGGCGTCTACGAATTCGTATCCGATGAAGTCATGCGCGAGCTGATTTATAAGCACCGCGATAATCTTGATCGAGCCGCGCGGGAAATTGCTTGTCTGGCGCTGAAAAACGGCAGCGATGATAACGTCAGCTGTCAGATTATCCGTGTCGATGAACTCCCGGGACTGGACGATGAGGCATTCTATCAAAAGCTCACTGAATTACCCTTTCCGCCTCCGTTGAGTGCAGGCATGATCCTCGATGGGTACCGAATCCTGAGGGAAATTCACGCCAGCAAACGCACCCAGGTTTATCTGGCCGAGGACACGGACAGCGGCGCACGGGTGGTGCTTAAAACCCCTTCCGTTAATTTTGAGGACGACCCTGCCTATCTCGATTTATTCATGCATGAGGAGTGGGTCGGCAATCGCCTGTCCAGCAACCATGTGCTCAAAGTGATAGCACAGCAGCGACCCCGGCGTTTTCTGTACTACGTATCCGAATACATCGAAGGCTTTACCCTACGTTCCTGGATGCACGATAATCCTGACGCCGACCTCAACAGTGTCAGGGAGATCATTCAACAACTGGCACGGGGCCTACTCGCCTTCCACAAGCTGGAGATGATCCACCAGGATCTGAAACCCGAAAATATCATGATCGACGGCCGGGGCACGGTCAGGATCATCGACTTCGGTTCCACCAAAATCGCCGGCGTGGAGGAAATCTCAAGCCCGCTGGAACGTGTGACCCTGCTAGGCACCAAGAACTATACCGCTCCCGAATACCTGCTCGGTCACCCGTGTTCGGCGCGCTCCGATATTTTTTCACTGGGCGTGATCTGCTATGAGATGTTGACCGGGAAACTGCCCTTTGGCGATAAGTACGATGAAAGCGCCATCCATGTGCTTAGCTATATTCCGGCGCGCCGGTGGACTCCGCATCTACCAGTATGGGTGGACGACGCCCTGGAAAAAGCCGTGCGCAAGAATCCCGAGCGGCGTTACAGCGAGCTGTCGGAGTTTATTCACGATCTCAATAATCCGAACCCCGAATTTTTGCGCGAAAGGCACGAACCCCTGTTGATGCGCAACCCGCTCGCCTTCTGGCGTGGTCTGGCCGTAGCGGCACTGATTCTGAACGGAATATTTATCGCCCGATATTTATTTTGATTGCGCACGCCCACTTGTAACCGTAGCTGTCGCTGATTAACGTCCGAGGGACATTTAATTTATACCGCAGGCCGGACGAACGCGGGCGAGAGAGTGGAGGTAGTGCGAGAAGGCTCATGAAAGCACGGGAAAGCCGCGGGAATACAGGAACGGTGCGCCTGGCAGGGCCCGTAACCACCCTGCATGATGCTCCAACCGGGGCCAGATGTTTCAAAAAACCGGTTGTGCCACGGCCTACGGGATATTACCGCGTCACAGGCGCGGTGGCATTATAGCTTGATCCAGTACCCTGGATAGCTATTTGATCCCGAATTACCACAAACCAATGGATCGAGTTCAACGCCGTCTTTCACAAGCGCTATAATCGTCGTTGCCAGTTGCTTATCCATGGCCGTCTTGACGGCAGACGCCAGCAGGCAGGAGCAGGGGCGATCCAGTCACTTAATCAAGACAACCCGCATCAGGAGTATCCCGATTTGAGCAGCTTGCAGCATCTCTTGGACAGCAATCGCCAATGGGCTCAAGCGGTTATCCGCGAAGAGCCGGATTTTTTCAACCGGCTCTCACAGCAGCAAACTCCCGAATACCTGTGGATTGGTTGTTCCGACAGCCGGGTTCCGGCAACCCAGATTGTCGGCCTGGCACCCGGCGAGATATTCGTGCATCGCAACATTGCCAACGTGGTCGTGCATACCGACCTCAACTGCCTGTCCGTGGTGCAGTTCGCGGTCGACGTGCTCAAAGTCAAGCATATTATCGTCTGTGGGCATTACGGCTGCGGTGGTGTCAAAGCCGCGATGGAAAGTCAGGAACATGGCCTGATTGACAACTGGCTGCGTCATATTCGCGACGTGCAACGCTTCCACAGTGAGGAAATCAAGCAGTGCGTCGGCGATCAGGAAAAATTCGACCGCTTGTGCGAACGTAATGTCATGGAGCAGGTGATGAACGTATGCAATACCACCATCGTCCAGCAAGCCTGGCGGGCGGGACAGGATTTGTCCATTCACGGCTGGATTTATTCCATAGAAGATGGCCTGATCAGGAACCTGGGTGTGACCCTGTCCGGCGTCGAAGACGTGTAGCTGGTGGTCTCGGCATGTAAAACCCTCCTTGCCATTAAAACACCAAAAAATAGGAGAAAAACATGAAGTTCAGCCATACGATACTAGCGTTCACGCTGTTGTTTGGCCTGTGTT
The DNA here is from genome assembly GCA_040235495.1 of Porticoccaceae bacterium. GTDB lineage: Bacteria > Pseudomonadota > Gammaproteobacteria > Pseudomonadales > Porticoccaceae > HB2-32-21. The sequence goes on along the minus strand of JBECKV010000117.1, from coordinate 8,682 downwards.
CGACAAGCCTGGCGCAAACTCCGGTTCCCGAAATCAGCGCAGTGCTTAACCACCCTGACCGTAGCGAGGCCGACCGGGCGCGTGATGAGCGGAGCAAACCCGGACAGCTGCTGGAATTTTCCGGCATCAAGCCAGGCCAGACCGTGGTCGATGTATTTTCCGGTGGTGGATACTACGCGGAAATACTTAGCCGCTTTCTGGGGGAGAGCGGCAAGGTGATCGCTCACAATAACAGTACTTATGTAAGCTATGTAGGCGAGGATCTTCAAGCGCGTTACGGCAACCAAAGGCTGACCAACGTGCAACAGGTGGTTCAGGAGGCCAATGACCTGGATGTCGGCACAGAGGTCGCCGATGCCGCATTTCTGGTATTGGCCTACCACGATATCTATTATCGGGCCGAGGGCTGGCCCGCCATTGATGGGCCAATATTCCTTGCCAATATTCGACGCGCATTGAAGCCGGGCGGTGTTGTCCTGGTGGTGGATCATCGCGCGGTGGCTGGATCGTCTGCGGACAGTGGTAACGATATTCACCGCATCGATCCGGCGCTGGTCAGACAGGGTATGGAAGCCGCGGGTTTTCGATTTGAGCGTGAGGCCGACTTTCTTGCCAACTCGAACGACAACTTGTTAAGTTCGGTGTTTGATCCCGCGGTTCAGGGTAAAACCAGCCGTTTCGTGCATCTGTACCGCAAACCCGCGAATTAAACCGCCCTCGCCGTATCCTGCCTAAAACAGTATCAGTCTCTACCCGCACAAGCGGGCGAGCCGATTAGCTCGCGCTTTAATCACTTGCTACTTACCCTCTTACCGCCTTACCGTCAGGGAATATGAACGATGGAAAACTGGTTAGCCTTTATTCTTCCCCCGATCATTGGCGCGCTTATCGGCGCGGTGACCAACGACGTCGCCATCCGCATGCTGTTTCGCCCCTATGCCGCTCGTTATCTGGGTTCGCTGCGGGTGCCGTTTACGCCGGGCCTGATTCCCCGGGAGCGTCATCATATTGCCGAGGCCATTGCCGATACCTTTGTCGCCCACGTTTTTAATGGCGAGGATCTCGGCAAGCTGTTTTTAAATGATCGGGTCAGGGACAAAATAGCCAGCAAAATAAAAGACATGATCGCCCAGGTTGGCGGCCTGCTAAATGTCAACCAGGCCATGCTGGGCATGGCCGGTACTATGGCGAGTGCGCAAATGCTCGATGAGTTGGGCAAGCTGGCGGAAGGATTGGGGGAGAACAGTGATGAAATCAAGGCCCGTATCAAGGACAAAATCGATAATCTGGATGTCGCCACCCTGGAAGATCTGGTCATGGGCTTTTCCCGCAAACAGTTTCGACACATTACCTGGTTCGGCGCGTTGCTTGGTTTTATGATCGGCCTGGTCCAGGTGATTGTTTTTCAAGTATTGATCGTGCCCTAACGGTCGAGTATGCCGTGTTAACTCCTCCGCCAGGATCGGGGCCGCCGGGAAACAGTTTAAATTCAGCCCCTGGCCGAGACGCGAGGCTGATAATGCCGGGTCTCGCCAATGGCAAAGGCGGCAAATTCACTCTCACTTACGCCAATGGCCTGGCGCGCGAGTTCAAGTTCCTTTAGCGGTGTCATGACTCCCTCGGCCGAGAGCACGAAAGCTCCCCAATGGATGGCCATGGAAGCTTTTGCGCCGAGATCCCGGTGCACCTGGAGAGCCTCGGCGGGATTGACGTGCACCGGAGCCATCATCTCCGCCGGCTCATAGGCGCCAATCGGAATAATTGCCAGATCAATACTCTCCAGTTTGTCTCCTATTTCCCGGAACTGGATGTCGTTGTAACCGGTGTCGCCAGCAAACCAGACCCGAAAGTCATCCCAGGCGATGCTCCAGGCTGCCCACAGGGTCTCATCGCGGTTGCCGAGGCCGCGCCCGGAGAAATGCTGGGAAGGCGTTGCCGTGATCGTCAGGCTTGTACCCTCCAGCAGTACTTGCTGCTCGTGCCACCAATCCATTTCCACCACGCGTTCGGCGGCAATGCCTTTAGCAATAAACCAGCTTTTCAGCCCCAAGGGTACAAAATAAAGGGGTTTGTTGCCCAGTGCTTTTATCGAGCCGGTATCGAGGTGATCGTAGTGATCATGGGAAATAACCACCGCGTGAATATCGGGAAGTTCGGCAATAGACAGCGCCGGCTCTGTAAAACGCCTGGGTCCAATAAAAGAAAAGGGCGAAGCACGATCGCTGAACATGGGATCAGTGAGTATATTAATACCCCGGTGCTGTATCAGTACCGTGGAGTGACCCACCCAGGTCACCGTGGCGTTGTCGACCGAGCCGGATGCCAGTGCAGGTTTCGTGACGGGCACATGGTCGTTTTCCGGATCGTAATCCAGCCACTCACCCGAGAATCCCCAGGACCATAGAGCCTTGAAGAAGCGGATTTCTCTTTTCTCGACATAGGGATTGACGTAGCCGTCAGTGCCGTGGTGAGCAGGTCCTTTGGTTGCGGTTGCCAAGGTTTCGAGGGCGGGTGCCGCGGCAAGGAAAAAGATCGCGAGTAAAAAATGTATGTTACGGAGGGGACAATGGATCATTCAGTTATCCTCGTCCCTGGCCTGGCTGATGGGAGTAAACCGCGTTATCCACACATTGAGGCTGTGCGCTGTCAGCCCCGACGGCTTGGCCACCGCCTTGACAGGGTAGCCCTGGTCAGTAACCCTCGGCGCCATCAGCGTGAACCAGTGCGTGTGGCATTTTCCGCTCATCAGTCAGTCACCTCATTTTCAACCACTATAATCTGGCTCAAGCAGTGATACAAAATACCGGACGACTTCGCGCCAGGTTAAACCCGCGGCCCGGCTTTTAATTTTTACCTGACTCCAGCAGGCAAAAAAAACCGGCGCCAGGCGCCGGTTCTCGGTCTCACGGTTTCCCGTGAATGCAAACCGATCTTAAAACTGATAGCTGATCCTTAGCGTAACGTCGTCCGACCACTCCATGGGGGCGAAGATCGATGCATTGTCATCAGCCGAAATAAAGTTGGCGAAGGCTTCGATTGCCCAATCGCCGGAAGGCTTATAACGTACTGCCGGCTGGATCAGGTAACCGCCGTTCAAGTCGTAGAGCACTGACATATCCACTCGCCATACCAGGCTGGGGAAGGGTTGCTGGAACGCAAATACCAGTCCATCCCAGCCGCCATGTTCCTCACCGCCCGTGGGCAGGCGATTCTTGTCGCCACCGAGGCCACTCAAATGCCGGCCGAGCATGTCGCTCTCGGATTTATGCATCCACTCGAAAATGAAAAACGTGGCCGGAAAGTTTTCGCTGAAGCGATGATATTTTTCCAGTACCAGGCTCGTTACCCACTCGTCTTCCTCGATAAATTCCAGCCCGACACCATTGGCGGTAAATTTTTTATCGGGCGTGATGCTGGCCTCGAAACGGACCACGAGCTGGTCCAGCAGTGCGCCCGGCTCGGCATAAAAAATGTAATTAAAACCGAGACCAAAAATATTCTCTGAAGCATATACGGCTTCGCCACCTGCCTGAAGCGCGGAACCGAAACCTGTCACCAGCGTATCGACAATAATATCGGCTTGTGCTTTGGTGGAGACATGGGGGTCACCGAAGGCATCGGTTAGACCAAATGCTGAAAACAGGGTAAACGCGTCGTTGAGATAGCCCCATTCGTCCACCAGGCTGTTGAGCACCTGGAGCCCGTCAAGACCTGCCGCGCCGGTAGTACCAAACCAGTCTCTCCATGAATTGAGACCAAACTCGCCGGTCAAATCCTGGGTAAAGGGCTGGCTGCCGACTGTCAGGCCCGAAGGTCCGAGAGGCCCTTCGAGGGGAGAGCCGGGCAAGGACAGACCGCCGGGGACCAGTTTAAAAATGGGGTCGGGATTGTGGCGACTGACAGCAAAAAACTGCATGCCCAGATCGCCGACTTCCCCTCTAAGACGAATGCCACCGTTCCAGTTGTCGTCAACCTTGTCATAGCCGGGCCCGAAATCCACGGTCAGGGGATAGGGGGTCAGGTTGTAGGGCGAGCCACGATTGGGTAATACCGAGGGCTGGAACATTTGCGCAAATACCTCCAGTTCCCATCCTTCGGCAATGTTGTAGCTGGCGCGGATGCCTGGCGCGGACAGGCGTTCATCCGCGTATTCCTCGGAGCCATAGTCAAGGAACAGGTGACGGCGCAGGTCGAGACCGTTAGCGACATCCGCGACGCGGAAAAACAGTGCTTCTCCCCAGGCTATTTGTTGTTGACCGATTCTGATCCACAGCGGGCCCTTCAGGTAATCGAGATAGACCGAAGGCAGGTCGATCATATAATTATCGTCACTGATCGATAAAAATGTTGCTTCGTCACCATGGTTGTCAACGCGAAACAGATCGGGTGTCTCGTAATCCTCAAAAACGTCGGGCTGGTAGTAACCGCGCAGCTTGACAAAACCGGTCCAGTTATTGGTGATGGTGATATTGAAATCCACCTCCGCCCGCGTCGCAAAGACGTTCCAGTCGGATTCCTGATTGAGCCTGGGTTTATCAAAAGTAGGGGGGATAAAGCCAAGTGAGCAGGCGCCAGCGCCGGGCGTACCGCCCGCCAGCACATCGATGAGCGCGCAGGCATTGGGATTGGTGAGTGCGGAGTTAGGTACTGACTTGCCGTTTAGTGGGTTGCCATTGGGATTTTGAGGGTTTTGATCGTCAGTAATTTTGTATGCCATTTCCTGGCGAACAAACCCGGATATATCCACTTCTACCGCCTGGGTGGCGACGGCGAAGGCCGTAAGACCAGCGAATACCGCCGGTTTAAGAAAAATGTCGATAGCTTGCTTCATTGTAAGTCTCCCTCAAATACATACGCTAGGTCGCTTGAGTACTAGGCTGGCGCCGTCAGAAATCTAAACCCTCCGCATCGAACCCCCCTGCTGTCTGAAAGATGCACACACGACAGCGGCCCCCGGTGCTTCAGCGTGGCATGGCTATTGGCTATATATTGTTGATACTGCTCGAATCCGGCTAGGCCGGGTAAGATCCGAATAATAGTGCGGAACAGGACATGCAGCTATTTTTGTTTACATGGACAAACAGAATTTCGCCGGGTTATGGCGGATTAGGACCCCCTTTTGTCAGTTTTCGTCTTGCGCCATAGGCTTGGAATGGTAGGGTAACCCATAAATCAGGATGCGCGTGGCGTCGAGAAAGACCGCTGCCCGGCGGAAGCTTTCCCGTCAAGTGGACAGTTCATTAGTAGAGACTTCCGGCATGATTAGCCGAGGAGGCGCTGATGAGAAAGTCACGATTCATCGAGACACAGATTGTCTCGATCTTGAAGGAGGCTGAGGCCGGTCTTGCCGTCAACGAGGTATGCCGGAAGCACGGCATCAGCTCTGCGACCTACTACAAGTGGAAATCGAAGTGCGGCGGGGCAGTATGCCAGCTATCCCGGACCACTCGCGAAACGGGGTGCTGGTGACCTCAAAGAGCGTAAACAAGGTGGGCCAATGCTGTTGCTCTATACAATTGTTCGGGTGTTCTGGGCAATCCAGGCACATGTCTAATCGAGCGCAAACGACCGTCGACAAATACCGGTGTCGCCCTGTCTGGAAATGACTTTGCCCGGAAATAGGGTGCTAATCCGACACCCTATTGCCCGTAACAACTTGTTCTAAAGTGCCTTCCCGGAAAGCCGCCAGCGGCGGAGTCAAATTTAGTGCCAGATATCAGGGTGAGATGATCAGTTAGTATGTAAATACACGAGCGGAACAGCGGCAAAAATAATATAAAATATATGTCTTTTAAAATAAAAAAATATAAGAATTATACCGGTAACCTCTTCATCAGAACCTTGAAATTATCCGGCTTATCCCTACCTTTCGACCTGTGAACAGGCAGGCCCAAGGGCCTGTCGCTTCACCCTGTTGAAATTGTTGATATCACTTCTAATTAGGAGGATTAATAATGAGCTCAATAGACCTTTCCCCTCTGTATCGCAGCAGCATTGGCTTTGATCGGCTGGCTTCGCTGATTGACAATGCGCTGTCGGCCGACCCGGTCGCTGCCGGCTACCCACCCTACAACATCGAGGTGCTCGAAAATGACCGTTACGCGATCACCCTTGCGGTGGCGGGATTTGAAAGGCATGAACTCGATATCAAGGTGGAAAAAGGCGTGCTCAGCGTGCGTGGACAAAAATCCACCCAAAACAGTCGTAAATATCTGCATCAGGGTATTTCTGATCGGACATTCGAACGCAAGTTTAATCTTGCCGACCACGTTGAAGTCGTCGATGCCGCGCTCAATAACGGCTTGTTGATGATCAATCTGGTGCGAGAAGTACCGGAAGCCATGAAACCGCGAACTATTGCCATAACCCAGCCTGAACCAACCGGCAATGTGCTTGAACACGAAACAGACGAGCCGGCGAGCGGCGCAGCCAAAGCGGCCTGATTCACCTTAAAAGTACGACCTTAAATTCAAAGGCTGTGGTACCGCCACAGCCTTTTTTCTTGCCGCCATGGTTGCTTGGACTAATCGATTGGAGTGTGCTGCTGATAGCCCCGGGAATTGCCTCTGATTTCCGTGTTTGGCAACAATAGAGAAACCCCGCGACCCAAACATCGAGCCGCGGGGCGGAGGGAAAAATCACCAATACCGATCCGTTATCAGTGTCGATCACACTCGGCAAGGAAGGAGATCAGCCTCTCCCTGTAATCATAGTAATCGGGGTGTTCCAGCAGGGCCTTGCGAGTACGGGGGCGGGGCAGGTCGACGTCGATAATCTTGCCGACCCTGGCCCGGGGGCCATTGGTCATCATGACCACGCGGTCAGCCAGCAGGATGGCTTCGTCGACATCGTGGGTGACCATGACGGCGGTCAGTTTCGCGCGCTCCCAGACTTCCATCAATACCTCCTGCAATTCCCAGCGGGTCAGGGAGTCGAGCATGCCAAAGGGCTCATCGAGTAACAGCAGTTTTGGTGACAGTGCGAACGCCCGCGCTATACCTACGCGCTGACGCATGCCGTTGGACATGTCGGCGGCCTTTTTATGCAGCGCATCGCCAAGACCGACACGGGTTAAATAGTATTCGACGATGTCATCCCGCTCGCTCCGCTGAGCATGGGGATAGACGCTGTCAACGCCGAGGGAGACATTTTCAAAGGCGGTCAACCAGGGGAACAGACTGGGCGCCTGGAATACCACGGCGCGGTCTGGACCGGCGCTATCGACCTCCTTGCCGTCGAGAATAATACCGCCGTTACTGATTTCATTGAGACCGGCGCACATCGAGAGCACCGTGGATTTGCCGCAACCGGAGTGACCGATGAGCGAAACGAATTCGCCTTTTTTCATTTTCAGATTGAAGTCCTCGACCACGGCTACCGGACCTTTCGGTGTCGGATATATTTTGTCCAGTTGGGTAAATTCCAGATAGCGTTCCCGACCGATATCGTCCGTACCCGGCTTCAGGGCAGTGGTGTCATTTTTCCAGTCGATGCTGGTGTTGGGGCGCACTGGTGGCAGGGTGATCGTGGTTTCGCCGCTGCTGGCTTCAATACCGATAGCCATCAGGTACTGGGTGATTTCCGCGCGCAGGCTCTTGAAGCGCTCGTCGTGGTTCATCATCGTGCGATCCCGGGGACGAGGCAGATCAATGATAAATTCCGGGCCGAAGGTGGCGCCGGGTCCGGGCTTGAGGGGAATCACCCGATCAGCCATGAGCAGGCCTTCGTCGACGTCGTTGGTGATCAGGATCACGGTTTTTTTGTCCTGCTCCCAGATGCGCAGGATTTCGTCCTGCAGGTTGGCGCGGGTCAATGCGTCCAGGGCGCTCAGGGGCTCGTCGAGCAAAAGGATGTCAGGGCTGGCGGCGAGGGCTCGGGCCACCGCGACGCGCTGGCGCATGCCGCCGGAGAGTTCCGCTGGTCGCTTGTGGCTCGCAGGGCCAAGGCCGACCATCTCCACATATTTCATGGTGTGGGCAGCGCGCCGGGCTTTGGGCCAGTCTTTAAATACCTGGTCCACCGCAAGCGCCACGTTGCCCTGAACAGTCAGCCAGGGCATCAACGAATAGCTCTGGAAGACCACGCCCCGATCGGGGCCGGGTTCGGTGATGGGCCGGCCCTGCTTGGTGATTCTGCCGCCGTCGGGCTTGATCAATCCGGCGATGGTGGAGATCAGCGTGGTTTTGCCACTACCGGAAAAGCCGACAATGGCGATGAATTCCCCTTCCTCTATTTGCAGATTGATATCTTTGAGCACGGATGTCTGTGCGGCGCCTTCGCCGTAACGTTTGCAGACATTTTCCAACGCGAGAATAGCCATAATGTGTCCTCAACCGCTTGTTTGGCCTAAACTTTGTTTTCGCCGAAGGAGAAGATGTTCTGGAGCGTCAGCATCACGCGGTCGAGCAAAAAGCCGATGATGCCGATGGTGAATACCGCGACCATGATGCGTCCCAGGGAGTGGGAGCTGCCATTCTGGAATTCATCCCAGACAAATTTACCGAGGCCGGGGTTCTGGGCCAGCATTTCGGCGGCAATCAATACCATCCAGCCGACACCAAGGGACAGGCGCAAACCGGTAAAAATCAGTGGCAGGGAAGAGGGCAGGATGATCTTGGCGATCTGGGTACTTTTTTTCAGTTTCAACACCTTGCCGACATTGATCAGATCCTTGTCGATGGA
>JBECKV010000155.1:0-6126 GCA_040235495.1 Porticoccaceae bacterium | reverse complement strand
CGCCGCATGAAATAAGCGACCGGCACTTCCAGGATGGAAAACATGGAAGTAAGGGCGGCGCCCACCAGCAAGCCGAAAAATAAAATGGCGAGCCATTGACCGCCAGGCATGATGGCGAACAGCCCGGGCAGTGTGATAAAGGCCAGCTCTGGTCCGGAAGCCGGGTCCAGGCCAAAGGAAAAAACGGCCGGAAAAATGGCCAGCCCGGCGACAATCGCAAGCAAGGTGTCGCCGGTAACAATGGTAGCCGCGGCACCTGGTATCGACTGCCCCCGGGTCAGATAACCGCCGTAGGTGAGAAAAATGGCCATGCCGATGCCCAGGGAAAAAAAGGCCTGACCAATGGCGGCGACGTAAACCCCCGGTCTGACAAAAGCCGACCAGTCCGGCGCGAATAAAAAATTCAGGCCCTTGCTCGCCCCGTCCAGGCTTAGCGCGTAGCCGGCGAGACTCATGACGATCAGACCCAGGGCCGGCATCAGCACTTTGTTGGCCACCTCGATGCCCTTCTGAATACCGCCGGCGACGACCCAGGCCGTTGTCGCCATCATGGCGAATTGCCAGGCCAGCGGCGCCATGGGCTGGCTGATGAAGGTATCAAAATACTGCTGGTGGTTCCCGGTTTGCCACAGCGTTCCGGAGACCGCGCCGACAAAGTATTTCAGCGCCCAGCCGGCAATGACGCTGTAAAAGCCAAGAATAAAAAAGCAACCCACCACGGCGAGGCCGCCGACCAGGTACCAGGGTTGATCCGGGCAGGCGTGACGAAAGGCCAGTACCGCATCCCCCTGGGCATTGCGCCCCACGGCAATCTCGGCAATGACTATGGGCAGGCCGATAAAGGCCACGCAGAGCAGGTAAATAATCAGGAAGGTGGCGCCGCCGTTTTCACCCGCGACGTAGGAAAAACGCCAGATATTACCCAGGCCCGCCGCCGAGCCGATCGCGGCCAGCAGGAATCCGCGGCGCGAGCCCCAGTGCTCGCGTGTTGTCGGGCCCTTGTTCGCGGGCGGCCTTGCAGCCATGTGTTTACCTGACCTTCATAAAATTAAAAGTGGCGTTGACCATACCCATAACTATGGAAAGGTATTAACATTTATTCATCTGCCGCGGCCACCGATTTCCGGTCGTCGCGCGCAATGCCAAGCATAACGCCGATCACCCCGTGTCGGCTTGATTCACCGTAAACGCTGTAAACAGGAGTTCGCCATGGATTTCACGCTTTCCGAAGAACACCAGATGTTGCTGGATACCGCCGACCGGATCGCCCGGGATTTTCCCAGGGAGTACTACGTCGAGTGCGCGAAAACCCAGACCTTTCCCGGGGAGCAGTGGCAGGCGCTGGCCCAATCAGGGATCCTCGGAGTCAATACACCCGAGGAATACGGCGGCTCGGGAATGGGCATGCTGGCCCTGGTGCTGCTCCAGGAGCGGCTGGCCGGGCACGGTGTCGCGCCGCTGTTCTTTGTCGTGAACCAGGGCATCGCCGTACCCAGTATCAGCCGCCATGGCACCGAGGAGCAGAAACAGCGCTGGTTGCCCGCCATCGCCTCGGGGGAGAAGCGCTGCTGTTTCGCCATCACCGAGCCCAATGCCGGGACCAATACCTTCAAGATTCAGACGCGCGGTCGCCAGGAGGGCGATCATTTTGTGCTCAACGGCAACAAATTATTTATCAGTGGCATCAACGACGCCCAGCAAGTACTGGTGGTGGCGCGCACCGACGATGCGCTGAGTGGAGACAAAGCCAGGCTGACACTGTTTGTGGTGGATACCGATAGCGAGGGGCTGACCTGGGAGCGCATGGATACCATGCTGATGAATGCCGAAGGTCAGTTCTTTGTCTATTTCGATGAGGTGAAGGTGCCGAGGGAAAACGTTCTCGGTCAGGTCGGCCAGGGAGTGAACGTGCTGTTTGACGCTCTCAACCCGGAACGGATGGTGGTCGCCGCGGGCGCCATTGGTGGCGGCCGCCACGTGCTCGCGCGTGGCACGGAGTACGCCAACGAAAGACAGATTTTCAACGGCCCCATCGGCGCCTACCAGGGCTTGCAACACCCTATGGCCGAGGCCAAGGCCCTGCTGGAATCGGCATCGCTGATGGTACAAAAAGCGGCGGTATTACAGGACCAGGGCGCTCATCCCAAGGTGGTGGGAGACATCGCCAACATGGGTAAGCTGGTGGGCACCGATGCGGCCTTCAAGGCGGCTGATGCGGCGATTCAGTGTTTTGGTGGTTATGGCTTTTGTGAAAGCTACGACATGCTCAGCCATTACATCGCCGCCCGGCTCGGCAAGGTGGCGCCGATCAACCGCGAAATGACCTTGAATTACATTGGGGAGTTTATTCTGGGGCTCCCGAAAAGCTATTAATAATTCACTTTATTTTATGATTTTAATTTATTGATTTATAAGACTATTATTTTAAATAAGGCGCCAGAATAAGCTCGACTGGCGCCGGATTTTGTTCATTTCGACCGTGTCGCCACAGGTGACCACATCCCCGCCAGCCGCTAACATCCCGCTCCAGAACAAGCACTTTAAACGAGGCGGAGTGAGGGGCATGGCGCAAACCATCAGTGAAAAGCAGTTTATCGATCTACTCGAACCGGGCACCCGCGTCTACATCCAGAGTGGCTGCACCCAGCCGGTGGCTCTGGTTGAAGCGATCAAAAATAATCCCGATTGTGCCGACGGCGTCACCTTCATCAGCATGGTCAACCGGCTCAATCCCAATAACTTTACCGCCCTGCATCCCCGCGCCGAGCAGGAAACTTTTTTTATGTCCGGTTTTCTGCGCAAGGGTTACGATCCAAAACGCCTGCATATCCTGCCTTTCCATCTCAGTGAAATTTACCGTTATGTGTCCGATGTCGCGGACATCGATATTGCCTGTGTGCAGGTGGCGCCGCCCGATAATCAGGGCCGTTGTAGCTTCGCCATGGTCGGTGATTACGTTCCGGCGGTGGCCAGGCGCGCGCGCAGGGTCGTGGCGCAGGTAAATGCGGCATTACCGGTCTGCGCGGGCGCACCGACCATCGACCTGGATGAAATCGATTACCTGGTAGAGGCCGAGAATAACATTCTGATCTGGACCTCGAGGCCGCCCAAGGATGAGTTGGCGGCCCTGGGTAAAAATGTCGCCAGTCTGATTCGCGATGGCGACACCATCCAGATGGGCGTCGGCACTGCGTCGGACGCGGTGTTGGCGGCGCTGACCAGCCATCGTGACCTGGGCATCCATACGGGGCTGGTACCGGACAACCTGGTGGATATGATAGAGGCCGGAGCTATTAGCGGGGCGCGCAAATCGATCGACAGGGGGCGTATCGTTACCGGCTCGGCCATGGGCACGGAGCGGCTTTATGATTTTATTGCCCACAGTGATATCGTTGATTTCAAACCGGTCAGCTATACCCACGACGTGCTGGTGTTGAGTCAGATCGACAACTTCCGCGTGGTCAACTCGGCGGTGGAGGTGGATCTGTTCTGTCAGGTCAATTGTGAATACATGGATGGTCAGCAGATCGCCGGCATTGGTGGCCAGTTGGACTTTGTCCGTGGCGCCAAGCGGGCCAAAAACGGGGTCTCCATCCTCGCCCTGCAGGCGAGTACCGCTAAGGGCGAAGTTTCCCGGATCGTGCCGCGCATTCCTCAAAACGCACTGGTGTCGGTGCCACGTAGCGACGCGGATTTTATAGTTACCGAATACGGTGTCGCTGACTTGCGTTGCGCCTCGGTCCAGCAGCGGGCCGAACGCCTGATCGCCATTGCCGCGCCGCCATTTCGCGATAGCCTGGCTAACGAATGGGATGAAATCTGCCGGCTTAGCGGGCCTCGGGAGTAATCAATGGTGATTAAAGTCTGTTACCAGCGGAGGCCGGGCGGATCGCTTTCCGCCGGGGAAATTCACTTGCCCAGTATCCCATCCAGGTAATCGACATGATTTTTCATATAAAAGGGTCTGATGTGATTAGAATCCTTGTAAATAGGTGTTCCATCGTCAAGGCTGGTTTTGCAAAGTCCGTCTGCGCAGAAGTGGGGAATCGGATCGATGACCATGACATTGGTTCGCCTGGCCAAGGCTGTTAATTGATCGCGCAAGGCTGATGCCCGGTGGTCATAGACGGCGGCCCGGGGTCTGTCGGGTTTCTCAATATAGCCAGTCAAGCGGGAGCCTTGAATGATGGATTTCGGATCGAAGGCCTCGCCGCTTGGGTTATCGATAACTAGATACACCGTTTTGGTAAGCGCGAGTTCGGCCAGTAATTGCTCCAGGGATACCAGTGCTTTGTTGATTCCGCCTTCGTCGAAGAAACTTTTTCCCTCGGCATCAAGGTAGTAGTAGCGATATTGTCCCGCATCGGGCCGATCATCGTTAACCAGATATTTCGCGGCAAAGCCGATTACCACCCGGTCAATTTTTGGCGACAGGGCGAGGGCGCGAGCGCGTTCCCGGTGTTCGGCGGTACAGCGCCGGTGGTGATCCTCGAACACCCCGGGAATCGGCGGGCAGCCCGGATTGGTGACGAAAATAGCTGTTTTGCCCTGGCTTTTATTTTCCTCATTGTGCTTGGCCACGGCGGGCGCGTATTGTTGAATGTGTGAGTCGCCCCAGAACAGGATGTTTTCTCCGACACCCTTGCTGACATAAGTTTCGAGGCCATTGTGTAGCTCGGGTTTCAGGTTTCCCGGAAAGTCCCAGTCGTCAATCGCGGCTTCAATGGTTGCGATCGAGTGGGAATTATTTCGCGGTGGCAGCTTGCCGGCCATGACAGTCAAGCCCAGCACACCGACGATCAGGACCAGCGAACACAGCGCCATGACCGTCGAAGGCGCCTGTCGGTGGCGCAGTTTTTTCTCTACAAATTCATAGGTCAATACAGCCAGGCCGTAACTGAGCAGCAGCGCCAGCAATGACTGGAGATGGCTGTCAAAGCCGACGATCCGGAACAGGCTCAAAACGGGCCAGTGCCACAGGTACAGGGGAAAGCTGACCAGGCCCACATGGACCAGGGTAGGGTGGCTGAGAATCTTCCGGTTCAACCAGGCTCTGGGCGTCGAGATCAGCAGGAAAGCCCCCAGGGTCGGCAATAGCGCCCAACCGGGGATCAGGGTGAGGTCCTTGTTCAAAACAATAAAACAGCCAATCAGCAGCAAGCCGCCGAAAGCGGCATAGTGTTGGCTGTGGTCAAGGTGTTTCTCCCACCATGTGCTTCGGTGCCGGACGATATAGGCCAGTGCGCCACCAATCATAAGTTCCCAGAAGCGGTTGATAGGCAGATAAAAGGCCGCTTCCGCCGATAGGAAGTAATGGCTAAGAAAATTGGCGGTATATGAAATCAGCGTAAAAGTAATGACCGTAGTCAGAAAACCGATTTTCTTTTTCCAGAAAATAGCCAGGGTCAGAGGCCAGAAAATGTAGAATTGTTCTTCTATGCCCAGGGACCACAGATGCAGCAGTGGCTTACTTTCGGCCAGGGTGTCGAAATAGCCGACCTCGTAATACAGGATGAAATTGGCAACGAACAGCGCTGCTCCGGCCGAGTGGGAGCCCAGCTCCTTAAATTCTTCCGGGAATAACACCAGCCAGCCAAGGGCAAGGGTAACGAGTAGTACAACGATCAGCGCGGGGAATAAACGCCGGATCCGGCGTATATAAAATTCCCCGTAGCTGAAGCTGCCTTTTTCCAGATTATCGAAAATAATGCCGGAAATTAAAAAGCCGGAAATAACAAAAAAAATATCAACCCCGACGAATCCGCCGGGGAGGTATTTTGGAAAGGCATGAAAGGCGAGCACCGATAGTACGGCGATGGCGCGCAAACCGTCGATATCGCGCCGGTATTCTAGGTGTTGCATGCTAGATCGGTATTTTCGATGCCATGCCCCATGGGTCCCTGCCAGGAACAGGGGTTCCCGCTCGCAAGGGAAATGCCGCCCAAATCAAGCGACTCGACCGTCGGTGTCACGCCCAGGATTGTTGCTGCTTGTTCCCTGAAGACGAGGGGCGCCCGGTTGCAGGCGCCCGGACGCATTAGCCAGTCAGGCCTGCCATCAATTCCAGTCCCTCCCTGGTGGTATCGGCACCCAGCAGCATGGTGCTGACATGCCCGGCCTTGCCGG
>JBECKV010000144.1:0-8716 GCA_040235495.1 Porticoccaceae bacterium | reverse complement strand
GAAGACGAGGGGCGCCCGGTTGCAGGCGCCCGGACGCATTAGCCAGTCAGGCCTGCCATCAATTCCAGTCCCTCCCTGGTGGTATCGGCACCCAGCAGCATGGTGCTGACATGCCCGGCCTTGCCGGCTTCCAGCCAGCGCTGGGCCCGGTCGCGAATACGGTCAACCGGTCCGACCAGGTTGCAGGCGTCGACCAGTTCATCCGGCACCAGGGCAGCGGCTTCGGCCTTTTTGCCGTCCAGGTAGAGGTCCTGGATTTTGACCGCCGCTTCCTCGAAGCCCAGGCGCTTGGCGTAATCGTTATAAAAGTTTTTGCTGCGTGCGCCCATGCCGCCGATATACAGCGCCAGGTTATTTTTTATCGGCTGCATGCACTTTTCCACATCATCACCGATGACCACCCGGACAAAAGGCGCGATACTGAAATCTCCCAGGTTTTTGTTGCCGCCGGCCGCCGCGAAACCTTCCTGAACGGGCTTTGCAAACACATGGAATTGCTCCGGGTCCATCCACACCGGAAAAAAGCCATCGGCGACCTCCGCCGCTGCTTTAACGCCGGCGGGCGTGATGGTGGCAGCGTAAATCGGAATTTCCTCGTTACAGTGGAGGATGCTTTTCAGGGGCTTGCCCAGGCCGGTCGCGCCTTCGCCGGTGTAGGGCAGTTGATATTGTTCGCCCTCAAAAGTGACCGGCGCTTGCCGGGCGAAAATGGATTTCATGATGGCGATATATTCCTTGAGCCGGGTAACGGGCTTGCCATACGGGACGCCGTGCCAGCCTTCCACCACCTGGGGTCCCGAGGCGCCGAGGCCGACAATGAACCGGTTGCCGGACAGATGGCTCAGCGACATTGCCGTCATTGCCGCCATGGCCGGCGTGCGCGCGGGCATTTGCATGATCGCGGTGCCGACCTTGATTTTCGAGGTCTGGGCCAGAATCCAGGTGGCGGTGGACACGGCGTCGGCGCCGTAGGCCTCGGCGGTCCAGACTGATTCGAAGCCGAGACTTTCGGCATGAAGAATGGTGTCCATGGGGATTTTCACGGTACTGCCGGCGTAGCCGGTCATAAGGCCGAGTTTCATAGTCTTGTTCCGAAGTTGGGTTATGGGAAGTTGGGTGATAGGAAGTTGGGTGATAGGAAGTTGGGTGATTAGGAAGTCTTGCCGGTCCGCTGCTGGATTTACCGGCGAGACGTTGTAATTACGCTGACGGCGGTTTAATTTACCCCGCGACTATAACGGCGATAACAGCAATAGGCTACCGGGGGTAAGACCGATGTTGGATATAGGCATCATTCTCATGTTTCGCAATCCGCCCTTTAATCGCAGTTCCTGGGTGGATATCTACCGGAATGAACTGGAGCACGCGGTGGCGGCGGAGGCCCTGGGCTACGATCACGTCTGGCTCACCGAGCACCACTTTGTCGAGGACGGCTATTCGCCTTCGTTGCTGCCCATCGCCGCGGCCATCGCCGCACGCACTTCGACCATTCGCCTCGGCAGTTATGTACTGCTGCTGCCGCTGCACAATCCCATTCGCGTGGCGGAAGACGTGGCGACCGTCGATATTATTTCCAACGGGCGTTTCGATCTGGGCCTGGGCCTGGGCTATCGGCCGGGAGAGTTCACTGGCATGGGCATTCTCTCCAGCGAACGGGCGGCGCGCTTTGCCGAGGGTCTGCCGGTGATTCAGTCTCTGCTGGCTGGCGAGAAGGTAACCCTCGATGGCCGCTTCAATCAGTACACCGAGGCCCAGATTTTCCCGCCGCCGGTGCAGAAGCCGTTCCCCATGTGGGTGGGAGCACGCGGCGACAAGGCCCTGGATCGGGCAGCGCGGCTGGGTTGCAATCTGGCTGCCATCAGTGCGGTGGAGCATCGCCTCAAATACATCGAGGCGCTTAAACGTCATGGCCGTGATCCGAAGGATTTTAATATCGGTCATCTGTTGATGTGTTATGTGGCGGAAACCAAGGACCGCGCCTGGGACGATTGCGCCAAACCCCTGAACCACGTGATGTCCCAGTATCAGGCCTGGGCCGAGGAGTCCGGTGACATCACCGGGGATGGGATCGCCGAGGCGAAAGTGCCTTCTCCGGAGGAACTGAAAGCCAGTCAATATTGTGAAAGTTTTGGCCGCTCCGCTATCATTGGCGACCCCGAAAGCGTACTTGAAGAATTAACGGCCGCGCACCGGGAGTCACCCGGCACGCATCTGACCCTGATGATGTCTCTGCCCGGCGCCGACCCCAGGCGAACCAGAAACAGCATGGAGTTGTTTGCCAGGGAAGTGATGCCTGAGTTAAAGGCGCGCTGTACCTAGCCCCTAGATCGTTGTCTGTCAATCGTCGTTAGTTAATCTTCGCCCGGCAAATTTTGGCCTGGCAAAAATTAAAGGAAAGCAGTTGATGAGTGAAGCTGATAACAAAGCGGTGATATCGGTTCTGGGCGCCAGTGGCGATCTCGGCGGCGGCCTGGCCCTGCGCTGGGCGGTGGCCGGCTATGAAGTGATCATTGGTTCGCGCACTCGGGAGAAGGCCGAAGCCGCGGCAGCGGCGCTGAATGAAAGAAAGGATATCGCCCATCCGGTGCGCGGTATGACCAATGAAGATGCCGCCAGGGCGGGTGAGGTGGTGGTAATGACCGTGCCCTTCGCCAATCACCAGAGCACACTTGAAGCCATCAGAGAGGCTGTTCAGGGCAAGATTTTCATCGATGTGACCGTACCTCTGGTACCGCCTAAAGTGGGTACGGTGCAACTGCCCGAGGGCGGTAGCGCGTGTGTTCGGGCGCAGAACTTTCTCGGCGATGAGGTACGCGTGGTCTCGGCCTATCAGAACGTCGCGGCCGATCACCTCAATGACCTGAGCCATGATCCGGACTGCGATGTGCTCGTCTGCGGTAACGATAAGCAGGCCTGCGAGGCAGTGATTGAATTGACCCGGGCGGTGGGCATGACGGCCTGGCATGCCGGACCCATTGCCAATGCGGTGGTGGCGGAAGCCATGACTTCCGTGCTTATCACCTTGAACCGGCGTTACAAGATTCCCGGCTCCGGGTTTCGCATCACCGGCACCCCCGGCATCTGAAGCCGTCGCCGGCGGAACCAATTTTCCGCCCCTGAATGATTGCCGATTGACTTGCCTATGTTGACAGAGGGCCTTCATGTGCTGCCCCTCAGGGGATTTCCGCTGGTGCGCGCGGGGGACAACCTGTCCCGCCTGATTATCCAGTGCCTGGGCGAGCAGCGCCTGTTGCTTGAGCCGGGCGATGTCCTGGTGGTGGCTCAGAAAGTAGTTTCCAAGGCTGAAAACCGTTACGTGGAACTCGCTGGCATCGAGCCTGGCGCCGAGGCACGGCAGCTGGCGGCAACGGTGAACAAGGACGAGCGCCTGGTGGAGCTTATTCTGAGGGAATCCAAGGCCGTGGTGCGCCACGCCCCCGGGGTGTTGATTGTCGAGCACAAATTGGGTCTGGTGATGGCCAATGCCGGTATCGATGCCTCCAATATCGAACATGATCCTGGCAACGCCACGGATAGAGTTCTGCTGTTACCCGAGGATCCGGATCGCAGCGCCGATGAATTACGCCGTACCTTCGTCAATTTTTTTGGCGTCAACACCGGCATTATCATTAACGATAGTGTCGGCCGGGCCTGGCGCAATGGCACCGTCGGTCTGGCGCTGGGTGCCTCCGGCCTGCCGGCCCTGTGGGATCGGAGGGGCGAACCGGATCTTTTCGGGCGCACCCTGCAAGTCACCGAGGTGGCCCTGGCTGACGCGCTGGCCAGCGCCGCCTCCCTGGTGCAGGGGGAGGGAGCCGAGGGCTGTCCGGTGGTGCTGATTCGGGGCCTCAGGCTGTCAAGCCTTGAGAAGCGCCAATACAACACTGCCGCCAGCCTGGTGCGTGAGCGGGAACGAGACCTGTTTCGTTGATGGAAAGGCGCGCCGGAGTCCGTCAATGAATCGTCCGGAGCGAATCCTCGCCCTGTGCGGTGGCGTTGGCGGAGCCAAGCTGGTACTGGGTCTGAACCGGGTTTTAGCGGCCGATAATTTCACCGTCGTGGTCAATACCGGGGATGATTTCGAGCATCTGGGCCTGCGCATCTGTCCGGATATCGATACGGTGACCTATACCCTGGCGGGTATCGTCAATCCGCAAACCGGTTGGGGCCGGGCCGAGGAGAGTGGCCAGTTCATGGCGGCCCTGGCTGGCCTGGGCGGCGAGAACTGGTTCTATCTGGGCGATCGGGATCTGGCGCTGCATGTGGAACGCAGCTGGCGTTTGCGTGCCGGTGAAAAACTGGACAGCATCACCGCTGGCATTGCCCGGGGGTTGGGCGTCAAGGCGCGAATTCTGCCCATGAGCAATGACCCGGTGGCGACCATGGTGGAAACCGTTCACGCGACGCTGGCGTTTCAGCACTATTTTGTTCGGGAGCGCTGCGAGCCGCCGGTGCGGGGGTTCCACTTCGCCGGGATAGAAAAGGCCCAGGCGCATCCGGAGCTGCTCAACGCCCTGGCCGATGATTCACTCCGCGCCGTCATCATCTGCCCCTCCAACCCCTTTGTCAGTGTTGCCCCGATAGTTGGCCTGCCCGGTGTGCGCGATGCCCTGCGGGCGTGTCCGGCGCCGATCGTCGCCGTTTCGCCCATTGTCGGCGGGCAGGCCGTCAAGGGTCCGACCGCTAAAATGATGGTTGAGCTGGGTCTGCAGGCCAGCCCGGTTGCGGTGGCGAAGCAGTATGCGGATTTTATCGATGGCTTTGTCCTGGACCACCGGGACCAGGGTTGTCTGGAGGTACTTCGCACCCTGGTTCCCCAGATCGAGGTTGCCGATACCCTGATGGTGGATACGGCGCGCAAAATTACCCTCGCCGGGAAAGTGCTCGATTTTGCCCAACAGTGTCGTTAGCATCGGATGCCGCACCGAGGTGCTATGATGGCTATTACGACTATCAAAACGAATCACCTTTGCCGAGACCGTGAAAGCCGTTATTCCCATTAAGGGCCTCGCCCGGGCCAAGCAACGTCTGGCGCCGCTGTTGTCCGCAACCGAGCGACGCGCACTGATGGCCCATATGATTGATGATGTGTTGACGGCGCTTGTTCGTTGCCCGGGCATTACGGGGTTGGTGGTGATCAGTGATGATCCCGCTGTTCGGGCCCAGGTCCGGGGCTATGGGGCGCGTATTCTGGCTGAACCATTGGCTGAAAATGATTTTGAGTGCCACCCAGGCGCGCCGCTATCCAGCCCGGGGATTCAAGGCTTCGCCCGGCTCAACCAGGTTTATGCAATGGCCGCTAAGATACTGGCTGGCGAGGGCGAGAAAGGTATCCTGATGCTGCCCGCCGATCTCCCGTGCCTTGGCGAGGCCGATATTGCTGAAATCCTCAAGGTGCATGATGAACCCGGTGTTACCATTGTGCCGGCCACCGCCGATGGTGGTACCAACGCCATGGCGCTGTCGCCACCGGAGATTATCGCGCCCGCCTTTGGTGAACAGAGCGGCCAGCGCCACTGCGTAATGGCTGGCGCCAAAGGGATCAAAGCCAGGGTCCTGACGCTCCCTGGTCCAGGCCTGGACGTGGATACCGTGGATGACCTGTTGGCCTTGATGGAGCTGCCACCTGGTAGCGCGACCCGGGGGTTTCTCGAAGACAGTGGGATCGCTGAACGTTTGCTCAGGCCCGGTGTTGCCAGAACAGGACGACAGGTGGTGGCATGAAAGCTCGGCGCGGATCGCCGCGGGTATGCACGACGGCCGCTCATGAAAAATCAATTGACAGGGGAGCAAGGGCTTGAACAGTTTTATTAAACCGCTTGCGGAGCAGCGGCTGGATCGGCAGTCCGCGTTAGCCCTGGCGGAAAATTCCGAACTAGAAAGTCTGATGGTGAGGGCCGCGGCCCTGCGTGACCAGGCCGACGATGGTCTGGTGACCTACTCCCGCAAGATATTCATTCCCCTTACCCAGCTGTGCCGCAACGTTTGTCATTACTGTACTTTCGCCCAAGCGCCTCGAACGCTTGAACAGCCCTTCATGAGCGCCGAGCAGGTGCTGGAAGTGGCCCGCCGTGGCGCCGCCGCCGGATGCCATGAAGCGCTCTTTACCCTCGGCGACAAGCCCGAGGCCCGCTACCGGGTAGCGCGGGAGGCTCTGGCTGAATTGGGTTATCAGACCACGGTGGAGTACCTGATCGCCATGGCCAGGCTGGTTTACAAGGAAACCGGCTTGCTGCCCCACCTGAATCCCGGAGTGCTCGATGAAGCAGAGTTGCGCGCTTGCCGCGAGGTATCGGTGTCCCAGGGCATCATGCTGGAATCGGTGTCCGAACGTCTGTGCGCAAAAGGCCAGCCCCACTATGGCTCGCCGGACAAGCAACCCTCGGTCCGTCTTGACGTCCTGCGCCTGGCCGGAGAGCTGAAAATACCCTTTACCAGCGGCATTTTGATCGGTATCGGCGAGACCCGTCGCGAGCGCATCGAATCCCTGTTGGCCCTGCGGGATATCAACGACCACTACGGCCACATCCAGGAAATTATTATCCAGAACTTCTGTGCCAAGCCCGGCACGCTGATGGCGGACAGGCCCGATGCGCCCTTTGAGGAACTGCTCTGGACCATCGCCATGGCAAGACTGATATTTGGTCCCGACATGGCGGTACAGACGCCCCCCAACCTGAACGAAGGCGTGCTGGCGCAACTGGTGGCGGCGGGTATCAGTGACTGGGGTGGCGTGTCGCCGGTGACCCCTGATTTCGTCAATCCCGAAAAGCCCTGGCCGACCCTGGAAAAACTGGCCGAACAATCAGCCGCGGCCGGCAAAATGCTCACCGAGCGCCTGCCTGTTTACCCGGTCCACGCCCACAAGCTGGAAGAGTGGGTCGATCCCGGCCTGCACCGCGGCCTGCTGGAACGCATGGACGCGACCGGTTTGGCGCGCCGTGATGCATGGGCGCCGGGCAGCACTATTCAGCCGCCGACTGACACCGATCGCGAGGGCTGGCAGGCCGTGCCGCCCCCTGTCAGCCAGGAGGTGCGGGGGATAATTCAACGGGCCATGGCCGGAGAAAGGCTGGATGAAGCCTCGATTGCCCGTTTGTTCCGCGCCCGAGGCAGCGATTTTGTCACCATCCGCGCGGCCGCCGACCAGCTGCGTCGCGAGGTGATAGGCGACGACGTCACCTACGTCATCAACCGCAACATCAACTACACCAATGTGTGCAGCTATGCCTGCAAGTTCTGTGCGTTTTCCAAGGGCAAGACCAGTGACAATCTGCGTGGTAAACCCTACGTGCTGGATACCGATGAAGTGGTCGAGCGGGCGATGGAAGCCTGGCAGCGGGGCGCCACCGAGGTCTGCCTGCAAGGGGGTATTCATCCCCAGTATACCGGTGATACCTACCACGAGATCTGCGCGGCCATTCACGAAGCGTTGCCCGGCATGCATATTCACGCCTTTTCAGCACTGGAAATCAGTCAGGGCGCGGCGACCTTGGGCCTGAGTATCGAGGCGTTTTTGCAACGCCTCAAAGCCGCGGGTCTAAACAGCCTGCCGGGCACGGCGGCGGAGATTCTCGATGACGAAGTACGGGACATCATCTGCCCCGACAAACTGAACACCCGGGAATGGCTGGAGGTGATTGAGACCGCTCACCGTGTCGGTATACGCACCACCTCCACCATCATGTTCGGCCACGTCGACCGACCCGAGCACTGGGCGCGCCACCTGCTGCGCCTGCGCGACCTCCAGTCTCGCACCGGCGGCATCACCGAATTTGTGCCGCTACCCTTTGTACCCATGGAAGCACCCATATTCCGGCGGGGTAAATCCCGCCGCGGACCGACCTATCGCGAAGCCGTGCTGATGCACGCGGTCGCGCGATTGGTGCTGCATCCTCATATCACCAATATTCAGGCTTCCTGGGTGAAAATGGGCGAAGCTGGTGTGCTGGCCTGCCTCCAGGCCGGCGCCAACGATATGGGCGGCACCCTGATGAATGAGAGTATCTCCCGGGCTGCCGGCGCCAGCCACGGTCAGGAAATGACGCCTGACAAAATGTTCGCTCTGATTGAAAGTATCGGCCGGTCGGCCCGTCGTCGCACTACGTTTTATGGTGAGCCCGAGCAAGGGACTAAGCTACCGAAATCCGGTGGCGACATTCCGCTGCAAAACCTAGCTTGACATTGTCCGAATGGGGTGGATGCCTGGCGACAAAGCTCACTTGCCGTTTCTGAGCGCAGCGGAAAAACGGTCAAGTGCAGCGCCTTGTTAGCGTCTACTTGATTGGCTCGACACCAAGATCTTTGCATATCTTCTTTACCAAGATGTCCTTGATTTCCGAATGACGCGGAATTGCCGACCGCTTGTTCAAGGCCGGGTTGTGCCACCATGAATGCCGTCCCCCTTCTCTCAAAAGATCGCATCCTTGGCTGCGCAGATACTTGAGGAATTCATTTCGCTTCATATGGCGATTTTTTCTTCCTTGTAACCACTGCCCGCAGCAGCCAGCGCATCCTGTCGATTGAAAGCCAGCGCCTCTCTTAGAGTCACCTCCAAGGTTTCCTTCAATTCCTCGTATGTTCGTTCCTGGCAATTTACACCGGGTACTTCTTCAATCCAGCCAACCCAGTAGTCGTCTTCCTGTTTCACAACAGCGGTATATTCGTTTTTCACGTCACTTACCTCCTTACTGTTCAGTTTATGCCGCTAACGCCG
>JBECKV010000130.1:0-7636 GCA_040235495.1 Porticoccaceae bacterium | reverse complement strand
CTAGTTATCAGAGGACAGTATGGTCAGTCGTCCCAGCGGTCGCCGCTATGAACAGTTACGCCCGGTCAAAATCAACCGGAGTTATACCAAGCACGCTGAAGGTTCGGTATTGATAGCCTTTGGCGATACCAAGGTGATTTGCACGGCCAGTGTCGAACCCGGTGTCCCCCGGTTTCTTCGTGGCAAGGGCCAGGGTTGGGTGACCGCGGAATATGGCATGTTACCGCGCTCGACAAACTCGCGTATGGAACGCGAGGCGGCGCGGGGCAAGCAGAGCGGGCGCACCCAGGAAATCCAGCGCCTCATTGGGCGTTCGTTGCGGGCGGCGGTGGATCTAAGCAAGCTGGGTGAATACACCATTAACATTGATTGTGACGTGATTCAGGCGGATGGCGGCACTAGAACGGCCGCGATTACCGGTGGCTGCGTGGCGCTGGCTGACGCGATCACTTATATACGGGAGCAAAACGCCGATGGTCGAAAAAGCTCTCAGTCAACGGGCGTGGAGAGTGCGCTTTGTAACCTGGTGGCCTCTGTTTCCGTGGGCATCTACAAAGGCCAGCCAGTGCTGGACCTGGACTATGCCGAGGACTCGCTGGCGGATACGGATATGAATGTGGTGATGAACAGCGATGGCGGTTTCATTGAGATACAGGGTACGGCGGAGGGCGCGCCCTTCGCGCAGGATGAGTTTCAAGCGATGCTGGATTTGGCGAAAAGAGGGATAAACGATCTTTTCAAGGTCCAGAAAATGGCCCTGGCCATGAGACCCGGGGCATAGGGCTATCGCTCGCGTTTTGCCGTCGCCACGAGGTCACAGGTCATGAATATCGTAATCGACAATCACGGGTGCATGACTTGAAAAAGCCTTGGCGGTATAGAGAACGGCGTACTCGACCTGGCTCGACAGGCTCTTCGAGATAATCTGCGTGTCGGTGCGCCAGCCATCCCCTTCGCCCAGCTCCCCGGAAGGCCACCAACTGAATTCGTCGTCGTCGTCATTGGTCAGGCGGAAGGCGTCGGCGTAATTGATTTCCCGATAGAGTTGATCGCACCATTGGCGCTCCTCCTTCAAGAAGCCGGAGGTAGCGCTTTTACTTTCCGCCTGTTCGACATCCCGGGCTTGGTGGGCGATATTCAGATTGCAGCAAAATATATAGTCTCGCCGCTTGTGGGAAATTTTTTGCAAATGGTTTTGCAGGCCGGTGAAAAAATCCATTTTTACTAGTTGTGATGTTTCACCCGCTATCGCCGAGGGCGCGAGCAGCGAGACTATGCTCAGGCGCTCGAAATCGGCCTGTAAATAGCGCCCATTCATATCCTCGCCACTGGGCAGGCCAAACCCGAACATTACCGCTTTGGGTGCCTGCTTGGTATAGATTGCCACGCCATTGCTGTGCTCCTCCATGCCATCGAAAAAATAGCTGAAATAGCCATCAAGTTGCAGTTCCGGGGTGTCCTCGACCTCGTAGGCGCGTGCGCGCAGATCCTGGAGACAGATAATTTCGGCATCCTGGTCGTCCAGCCAGTCAAATAGGCCTCGCTGCGCCGCTTGATAAATGCCATCAACCGAAACACTGATTACTCGCATAAAATGCCCTTGTTTATTCAAGCGCTATGATACCTCAGGCTGCTTGACAGCGGAAAATCTAGCTGGGCTTAATCGCCGCCATCCATGATGGCAGGTCAGGGTTTGCGGTACCGATGCTGAAAGATTATCAACGACAATTTATTGAGCTGGCGGTGGCCTACCAGGTGCTGAAATTTGGCGAATTCACACTCAAGTCAGGTCGTCAAAGTCCCTATTTCTTTAACGCTGGAGGTTTTAATTCGGGCGGCGCCCTCGCGCGTCTGGGCCACTGTTACGCGCGGGCAATTATTGACGGACAAATCCAGTACGATGTCCTGTTCGGCCCCGCCTATAAGGGCATTCCCCTGGTCAGCGCCACGGCAATTGCCCTGTCCGCGGATGCTGGCGAGGACAGGCCCTACTGCTTTAACCGCAAGGAAGTCAAGACCCACGGAGAAGGCGGAGCCCTGGTTGGAGCGCCACTAAAGGGTCGTGTGCTGGTCGTCGATGACGTAATCACCGCGGGAACGGCGGTCAGGGAGGTACTGGATATCGTCGCCGCACAGGGTGCGCGGGCCGTTGGCGTGGTCGTTGGTTTGGATCGCAGGGAACGCGGCCATGGCCGTTATTCCGCAATCCAGGAGCTGGAACAGGAAAAAGGAATAAGTGTGACCAGCATCGTCGATATTCATGACGTAATGGCCTATATTCGCAGCCGTGACACGGATCGTGAAGTGCTGAGTCGCATGGAAGCCTATCAGGCCAGGTACGGCGTCTAATCTTCTAGACGGGAGCAAATAGACTTTATGGCGCACACTGCTGACAAAGAGGTTGTCCGGGGGCGGTCCTCGGGACTGGTTCTTCTGCTTTTGTGCCTGCTTGTGCCGCTCGATACTTGGGCCGGAAACCTCTATCGCTACAAAAATAACCATGGGATTCTAGTGCTGGATGACCGGATTCCGCCCGCGTATGTCAATGGCGGCTATGAGGTCCTCAGCAAAAGTGGCCGCGTGCTCAAGGTCGTGCCACCCTATACTGAAAAAGAAGTTGGAAATTCCCAACAAGATGCAGAGGCAAGCCTGCAGCGCGAAAAGGATGACCGTTACCTGTTAGCGACCTACCGCTCGCTGGAGGAAATACAACATGCCAGGGCGCGGAGGTTGAGTCAGCTCGAGCGTGAAATCCAAATTGTCGAGACCAATCTGGCCGATACGCGCGCGCGCAGGGAAAGCGAACTGGCCAAAGCCGCCAGTTTTCAGGCCAGTGGTAGAGACGTGCCCGAGACTGTTCGCGATGCCCTGGCGGGGCTCGAGCAGGAGGAAAGCAAGGCGCGGGACATGCTCGTTGCCCGGCAACAGGAGCATCAGGCACTGGACAAGCGCTTTGAGGGCTATGAATCAAGGTTTCTTGAGCTGACAGACAAGAAAGCGAGGGTTTCGGATGCCGGCATTGCCGGTAACTAGGGCCAGTCTTTGACCACCCGCGGTACTAACGAAACAGACTTCCGCGCAGTATTTGCCACTGCTGGCCCCACTGAGCGGTCGGCAAGCGAGCAAAATCGCTGCGTACATATTGACGAATTTTTCCTTCGGCCAGGGCAATCAGCATATTCGCGGTTTCGGCGATGGTCAGCGCGGTACGCTTATTTTCCCTTATTTCCGCTTCCCGTAGCACCTGTTTGATCTGTGTTTCAAGCCGGTCCAGGATCTGGTTTGCGCGCGTGTGCAAGCGCGGGTTTTCGCCACTCAGCGCGTCACCGGCAAGGATCCGGCAGATGCCGGGGTTGCGTTCGCAAAAACCCAGGAGTAACAGCAAAATCCCCTGGCAGTGCTCCTCGGCACTGGTTTCCGCTTCGAGAACCGCTCGGACGCGGCTGAATAGCGACTCTTCGACAAAATCGAGCAGGCCATCATACATTTTTGCCTTGCTGGGGAAATGCCGGTACAGGGCCGCTTCGGATACCTGGAGATGCTGCGCCAGGCCTGCCGTCGTAATTCTCTCGTGGGGCGAGGTTTCAAGCATTTCCGCCAGGGCGAGCAGGATTTGATCGCGGCGGGAAGGGGTGGAATTTGCCAAGGGCCGTCCTTAACGTGGCGAGCCGTCCGATCGGGCGTCGGCGGTTTGATTGGTAATCAAGGTGCCGACACCTTCGTCGGTGAAAATTTCCAGCAGTACGGCATGGTCGACGCGACCGTCGATAATGTGTGACGAGGTGACGCCGTTCTGAACCGCTTCCAGGGCACATCGGATTTTGGGAAGCATGCCACCGGTGATCGTGCCGTCGCCGATAAGGGCATCCACCTCGCTGGTGCCCAACCCGGTGAGGACCTTACCGTTTTTATCCTGGAGACCGGCGATATTGGTCAGGAGAATGAGCTTTTCCGCGTTCAGGACTTCGGCAATTTTACCCGCCACCAGGTCGGCGTTGATGTTATAGGAAGCCCCCTCCTCATCGACGCCGATGGGCGCGATAACGGGAATAAAATCGCTAGCAGTGAGCATTTCGATTACCTCGGTATTGATGTTGGCGACTTCACCAACGTGTCCGATATCGATGATTTCCGGGGCTGCCAGTTCGGGTGAATTGCGCGTCACAAGCATTTTTTTCGCCCGAATCAATTGACCGTCCTTGCCGGTGATGCCAATAGCCTTGCCGCCGGCGTTGTTGATCAGCGTTACAATCTCCTTGTTGACCGCCGCACCCAGCACCATCTCTACCACATCCATGGTCCGACTGTCGGTGACGCGCATGCCATCGACAAATTCGGAGCGAATGTCCAGCTGTTCCAGGAGAGCGCCGATCTGTGGTCCGCCGCCGTGCACCACTACTGGGTTCATGCCCACCAGCTTCATCAGCACGATGTCCCGGGCGAAACTGCGCTTGAGCTGCTCGTCGACCATGGCGTTACCGCCGAATTTGATGACCAGGGTGCTGCCCGTGAATTTCTGTATATAGGGCAAGGCCTCGGTGAGAATAGTCGAGGTATGGATCGCTTGTTGGCGGCTAAGGGACATGTCGGTGGCTCGTGCAAAAAAGGATAGCAATGACGTGGCTATAATGGCAGCTTGATATCCGGAACTATACGGTTGATCTGGGTTTTAAAACAGTCCTGGATACGGGCGAGAGCTTCCTGGTCGTCGGCTTCAAAGCGCAGGGTCAAGCAGGCCGAGGTATTGGAGGCGCGAATCAAACCCCAGCCCTTATCGAATGTCACTCGCAGGCCGTCCAGGTCACTGATGAGGCCGTTGTCGAACACCGCTTCGGCGGCAATTTTTTCCATGAGAAGAAACTTGTCTTTCTCATTCACCACCAGTTTAATTTCGGGTGTCGCCACCGAGCTTTCAAAGCTGGCGACGATATCGTCCAGGCTTTGTTCTCGCGCATCCAGAATTTCCAAAAGCCTGGCAGCGGCGTAGAGTCCGTCGTCGAATCCGAACCAGCGGTCGTTGAAAAAAATATGGCCGCTGTATTCGCCGCCGAGAATGGCGTCGGTTTCCCGGATTTTACGGCGCAGGTTGGAATGCCCGGTCTTGCATTCGATGGGCTCACCGCCATAGGCGCGGATTAGATCGGGAAGTCGCCGCGTCGATTTGACATCGAATACCACCCTGGCGCCTGGCTGGCGACCGAGGATATCGCGGGCGAAAATCATCACCAGCTCGTCGGGCCAGATGATCCGGCCCTTGGCGCTTATCGCGACCACTCGATCGCCATCGCCGTCAAAGGCGAGGCCCAGATCCGCCTGTTGATGGAGGACGATCGATATCAGATCCTTGAGATTGCGTGGCTCGGAAGGGTCAGGGTCGTGATTGGGGAAGCTGCCGTCGATATCGCAATTCAAGCGTGTTACTTCACATCCCAGGGTTTCCAGGGCACGGGGAGCAATCGATCCCATGGCGCCATTGCCACAGTCGATCACGAGTTTGAATGGCCTGGAAAGGCTTACGTCCCTGGCAATCGCATCGATATAGCCTGCCTCGATATCCAGTGTTGAGAGCGCGCCCTCACCCTGGACCCAGTTTGCCTTGTTCATCGCCAAAGCGAGTCCGGCTAACTCTTTTGAAGTTAAAGGATTTTGCTCGCGGATCAGCTTGAAACCGTTGTCTCCGGCGGGGTTGTGGCTGGCAGTGACTATCACTCCGGAACTGACGCCATCGAGGGTTTGCAACCCAAAATTAAAAGCCGGCGTCGGAACCAGCCCCAGGTCGATAACGTTGCAGCCGGTGGCAAGAATGCCAGCACTCAAGGCCTGTTTGAGTGCGGGGCTGCTGATCCTGCCATCCATGGCAATCACTAAATCGGTCCGCGAGGTTTCGACCGCGTGGGTACCGAGGGTCTTGCCCAGAGCCATGGCGAAGGCATCGTTGATCTGGCTATTGGCGCGCCCGCGAATATCGTAGTCCCGAAACACCGAAACCGGGAAGTCTTCGTGATTCGTGGCATGGCTGGTTATTGCCGCGCTGGCCTGCTTTACCTCGATAATTTTGGGGTCCGTCCGTTGTTCCCGTATCGTCCGTTGTTCCTGTATCAGGGTATTGAGATCCTCCGGCGACAGGTCGCCCGGCTCAATAGTTGAGCGGTCGAATATCCGGGTAGACTTTACCAGCGCTTGCTTTATGCCAAGGTAAAGTAACCAAAGCAGCACTCCGGCAAGCAGGAACAGGCCCGTGACACTGGCGAGGAAAGGATGGAGGGGTTTGGCTGTGTCACCGCGCAGAGATGGGGGCGCCGAGTACCTCAGTTGCCAGGCCGGGTTGCTTTCGAGCGTCAGGCTATGTTCCGGGTCTCCCGCCTCACCCCCACTGAACCACAGGGTTTGCGGG
Source organism: Porticoccaceae bacterium (assembly GCA_040235495.1). Taxonomy (GTDB): domain Bacteria; phylum Pseudomonadota; class Gammaproteobacteria; order Pseudomonadales; family Porticoccaceae; genus HB2-32-21. Next base: position 1,242 of record JBECKV010000130.1, on the reverse strand, counting down.
GCAAAGCGTTGCGTGAGCTGGCGGATTTCGATCCGACCCGAGTGCTGATCGTTGATCGTGTCAGTCACGACATCGATGGGTAAACTGACCAGCACACTACCCATTATTTGGTTCTGATCGTCCACGACGGCTCGGCACAGGTGCGCGGACCAGTCCTGGCCAATCCTGCCCGCCACGGGCAGGACTTGCTCACCCGCGTTGGCGCGGCTCAGAAGATCGATGGCGATAAAGTTGTCCCCTATGTCTCGTTCCGCAAACCTCCGGGGCGCGATGATCAGCCCGTTAAGTTCGGGCCAGGCACTGAGAAGGCGGGATTTGATTGCGTCGAGTTGGCTGTAATCATTGCTGGTCAGTGTGGCGCGCAACGTTGGGTCTTTGGTGATTGCTAGCAGCCGCTGATCGATCTCGATCAGCCGGGTCTCCAGTTGCTCGGCGAGCATCTTGGCGGTAGCGCGGGTTTTTTCATTCAAAAGCTCGTTCCAGGGTGCGTTGACCTGATTTTGGTGCAGCTCAACGCCAGTGAAGAGGACGGCAATGACCACGGTAACAAAACCCAGGAGAAACAGGGGTCTTTTAATGACGTCGCTTGTGACAACCGAGTGCTTCGTGGCGCGTTCCCTGCCTGGCATGGGCTCCCCTTGAATTATTTCTCGGCTACCCGGGTTGCAATAAACTCCACCAGGTGGGTTGCCAGGTTTGCTTTACTCATCAGCGCCAGGGTTTCGGATGCTTCCGGCCACACCAGCGTTACCTGATTATCGTCGCTGTTAAAACCTATCCGGCTATTGGAGACGTCATTGGCAATAACCAGGTCGAGTTTTTTCGTGTTGAGTTTTTGTCTGGCATAAGCTTCCACATCGTTGGTTTCAGCAGCAAACCCAACCGTGAATGGCCGATCCTTGAGACCGGAGACGGTGGCGACGATATCTGGATTTTTGGTCAACGTGATCGTCATATCGCCGTCCTTCTTTTTTATTTTCCGATCGGCGCATTGGACCGGGCGATAATCGGCCACCGCGGCCGCGGCGATAAAAATAGCGGCGCCCTTTACCGCCTCCAGCGAAGCTTCGAGCATATCCTGGGCTGAAATCACGGGGATAAGCCGTACCCGTTCGGGTGGTGGAATAGTGACCGGACCGCTGATCAACACGGTTTCGGCCCCGGCTTCAACGGCGGCGACGGCCAGCGCGTAACCCATTTTCCCGGAACTGTGATTGCTAATATAGCGCACCGGGTCCAGCG
>JBECKV010000092.1:0-6070 GCA_040235495.1 Porticoccaceae bacterium | reverse complement strand
GGCGGCTACAGTGAGGAACTCCCCTTTGCCCAGCGTCTGCGCGATGTGCTGGGCATGCAGATTGGCGATGGCACCGCCCACATCATGAAGATGGTGATTGCCAGAGCCTATGTGGGCAAGCTGGACTAGCTCGACTGGCTCGACTAATAAGTTCACTGGCCTGACTGGAAGGTCGGCTAAAACCATCGACGCGACAAGCTGATTGGTCCAAACTCTCAAGCCACCGCAATCCAGGGGAACAGAGATATGTCCGAAGCCGTTGTACTGCGCGAGAAGAAAAACAGGGTTGGCATCATCACCCTCAATCGGCCCAGGCAATTCAACTGTCTGTCCATGGCCGTACATCAGGGGATCAACGCCGCGCTCGATACGTTTGAAAACGACGCCGACATCCGTTGCCTGCTGATCAACGCCAACGGCAAGCACTTTTGTACCGGCGCCGACCTGCAGGAAGTGTCCACCTTTACCCAGGACCAAACCGCCACGCAAAAATTTCTCGCCACCGGGCTCGCCACCCTGCGCCGCCTGGAAAATTCCGCCCTGCCGGTGATCGTTGCTCAGCAGGGCCTGGCCCTGGCGGGTGGTCTGGAGCTGATGATGTCCGCCGACGTGGTTTTCGCCGGGGAAAGCGCCCAGTGTGGCGATCAGCACGCCCAGTTCGGCCTCGTTCCCGGCTGGGGCGGCAGCCAGCGCCTGACCCGATTGATCGGTCGGCGGCGGGCAATGGACCTGTTTTTCAGCGCCCGCTGGATCAAGGCCCGCGAAGCCCTGGACTGGGGACTGGTCAACTACGTGGTGCCCGACGATGAACTACAACAGGCAGCGATGGCGTACTGCGAAGCCCTGACCAAACGCAGCGCCGCCGGTCTGGCAACCATGAAAACCCTGGTGAATCGAGGCCTGGAGATGAATCTAGACGCCAGCCTGCAACTGGAAATGGACCTCGCCTGTCCGGCGCTGATGAGCGCGGACGTACGGGAGGGCACCAGCGCCTTCCTCGAAAAACGCGAACCTCGATTCAAATAATAGCCGCGCTACCAACGAACACCCGCGCCCTCGCTGGAGAGCCACGCCAGGCACCGTCAACCACGACCCGGAGACACTCGAGACCATGGAATACCAGGACATTATTTACCAAGTCAAAGACGCAACGGCCTATATCACCATTAACCGGCCAGAAGTCTATAACGCCTTTCGGGGTATCACTTGCGAGGAACTCATTCACGCGTTTCAAAAAGCCGGTTGGGATAAGGACATCGCCGCCATCGTCCTGGGCGGTGCCGGCGACAAGGCCTTCTGCACCGGTGGCGATCAATCCTCCCATGACGGCCAGTACGACGGCCGCGGCACCGTCGGCCTGCCGGTGGAAGAACTGCACAGTATTATCCGTGATGTCCCCAAACCGGTCATCGCCCGGGTTCAGGGGTATGCCATCGGTGGCGGCAACGTGCTCGCTACCCTGTGCGATATGACCATCGCCGCGGAAAGTGCTCAGTTCGGCCAGGTCGGTCCGAAAATGGGTTCCGTGGATCCGGGCTTCGGCACCGCTTACCTGGCTCATGTCGTGGGAGAAAAGAAAGCCCGGGAGATCTGGTATATGTGCCGGCGCTATAGCGCCCGGGAGGCTCTGGAAATGGGTCTGATCAACGCCGTCGTCCCCGACGACAAACTGGACGCGGAAATCGCCGCCTGGTGCGCGGAGCTGGCCCAGCGCAGCCCCACTGCAATAGCCATCGCCAAGCGCTCCTTCGTCGCCGCGACCGAGAATATTCGCGGCATCGGCAGCCTCGGCCTGCAAGCGCTGAAACTGTATTACGATACCGATGAATCCCGCGAGGGTGTCAATGCCCTGAATGAAAAACGACCACCGGAATTTCGTAAATACGTGAAGTAAACCGGGGACAGCCGTCGCGCCATAGCGATACGAAACACACTGAATAAAGGTAAACAGCAATGGATCTGGATCTGCAAAACAAATCCGTTATCGTCACCGGAGGCGCGTCCAACATCGGCCGCGCCATCGTCCTTAAATTCGCCGAGGAAGGCGCCAACATCACCATCGCCGACCTCGATACCGACGCCGGTGAGCGCGTCGCCGTCCTGGCCAGGCAACAGGGCGCGGCTGATGTGCGAGTGATAAAAACCGATATTACGGACCTCGGCAGCGTACAAAGCCTGTTCAAGGAGGCCGCCGATGCCTGCGGCGGAGTTGATTGTCTGGTCAACAACGTCGGCTGGGACAAGCTGATGTTCTTTACCCAGACCACCCCTGATCTCTGGGACAGGCTGATAAAGATCAACTACGTCGGCAACCTCAACTGCACCAAGACGGCGCTCGATTACATGATCCCCGCCGGCGGCGGCTCCATCGTCTCGATCAGCTCGGACGCCAGTCGCCAGGGCGAACCCCGCGAGGCGGTTTACGGTGGCCTCAAGGCCGCCACCAACAGCTTTATGAAAACCATCGCCAAGGAAAACGGCCGCAACAACATTCGCTGCAACTGTGTATGCCCCGGTGTCACCGTCCCCGACAGTACCGATGAGACCAGCGAAAACAGTATGTGGGCGGTCAAGGACGCCATGTTCACGGAGGACCAGTTCGCCGCTATCGCCAAATCCCTGCCGCTCAAGCGCATCGGCAAGCCAGGCGACATCGCCAACGCCGTGGTCTTTTTATCGTCCCAGAAAGCAGCAGGATTTATTACCGGCCAGGTGCTCAGCGTCAGTGGCGGCTACAGCATGATCGGCTAGGCAGCGTCTTTTTTTTGTGCCGCGCAAAATAAGCCCCGCCATGGCGGGGCTTATTCATGGTGGCCCCGACCTCAGGCGCCCACGACTGATATTTTCGAGGCTCGCCAATACACCAGAGTCAGTATCAGTATTGCCAATATTGGCAACATACCCAACAGCAGCGCCTGCCAGCCGATGCGCGCCAGCAACCAGCCGGCCATCAGGGCACCAGTGGCCTGCACGCCAAAAATACTGAAGTCATTAAAGGCCTGGACCTTAAAGCGCTCGCTGTCCTGATAGCCCTGGGGCAACAGGGTGGTACCGCCGATAAACAGAAAATTCCAGCCCAGCCCCAGCAACACGAGCGAAAGCCAGTAATTGATAAAGGCGTAATCGGAGAAAATCACCGCCAGCGAGACGAGTAAAGCCCCGACACCCAAGCCGATCAGACCCACCTCGCCAATGCGCCTGACAATCATCGGCACCAGCAACGAGGGCAAAAACATGGCGACGATATGGGATTGAATCACCCATTTGGTATCAACCAGGCTGTGACCGTTTTCAAAATGCATGTGCAGGGGCGTCGCTGTCATCACCGTGCTCATCACCGCGAACGCCGTCAGGCCGGACAACACCGCTACCCAGATCACCGGTTGCGACAGAATTGCCGCCCAGGAACGTGATTGCCCTGCCGCGCCGCTGCCCGCCACTTGTGGTTCGGCGAAGAACAACAACACCAGGGTTGCCGCACCAATCACCGCCAGTAACAGTGCAAACGAGCCGACGTAGGGGGTAGCAAACAGGGAGTCTCCGAGCACGGCGATCTCGGGGCCCAGGAAGGCGGCGATAATACCGCCGATCAATACCCTCGAAGCGGCTTTGGGCATGTCCTGAACGGTGACACTTTCCATCGCCGCGAAGCGATATTGCTGACCCGCGGCAAGACCAATGCCCATAACCAGACCCGCGGCGACAAACAGTGGGAACTGGGTTCTCAGCAGCGCTGATATTGCCAGCAGTGCGCCGACTCCGGTTATCAGCGAACAGATAATGAATATCGCTTTGCGACCCCAGCGGCGCATGGCCAGAATGACCGGCAGGGTCGCCAGCGCCGAGCCCAGCAAAAACGCGCCCACCGGCAAGGTCGCATAGCCCGGATCCGGGGCCAGGGTCTGACCGATGATACTGGCCAGGAACACCATAAACGACGGAATGGCCATGGTCAGCGCCTGGCAGACCATCAACAACCAGACATTTCTACTGCTTTGCACTGATTGATAGTTTTGCACTGATCGATAGTTTTGCACTGATTAATCCCTGATCAAGGCCTGACCCCATTGATGACCGGTGGCACCCAGCGGCCCGCGGTAAAAGGTTTAGCGCTTCGCGGAAATACGCTTTTCGCCGTCACTTCGGACAGCGGCCGACCCTAGGGACTCAACTCGTCCGCCTGCTTCAGCCGCAGCTCCGCCTGCTCCTGCATAAAACCCTCGATAGCCCGCGCTTTCTCGAGTTCATTACCATAGGCTACCGGCGCCATCGGGTGGTCGGCGGTAACCGGCGGCGTCTTGACCTGAAGCTGTTGTTTCACCAACAGGGAGGCGACGCCGAGCACTACCAGCAAAATAAGTATGCGCATAACAACTGTTCCTCGCGGCTTGAGGGGTTGACCGACCTTAGCGACACTCACTGGGGAGCAACCGCCCCTGAAGCCGGGCAACGGTATCACGAAATCCGGCGCCGCCAAATATCCGCCCAGGGATGCGGACCCGAACCATTCAAGGCTCGGCAACGATGACGGGCAAGCACATACACCATCGGTATGAGCTCGTCCCGGCCCATGTTAGGATGTGCCTTCGAAACGAGAACATCGCGCGTGCATAAACGACTTTCAAGCCACTGGACAAAGCTGTTTCTAGCCCTGCTGGTGGTGATACAGACCAGTGCTTTCATGGCCGACGCGCCAAAGCTCACGGGCGGTCCACACAGTCATGGCGAAGACCATCATGAGAACGTCCAGGGTGAAAAAGCCCATGCGCAAACCGGGCACTCAAGCAGCATTGAACACCATCATCACGACTGGTCTTCGCACGCGGCTGATCCGGATAACCCCGACGATACCCACCGGCACTGTCACGCCAGTCATTGCCATGGCTCGCACATGCCACTCACGGTGCCAATGTTCGAGTTGCACCTGACGTTCGCTACTCAACAAATACCTGCTTACCTGTCACTCGCCCTGTTCGAAACCGTCGACACCATCCTGCGCCCACCCATCGTTTGATCCTGCCTAGCCCCCACTCGGGGGTCCTTTACTTCACTCTGATTTCGCAGGAATCACGCTATGGATCACCGCAATTTTTTGTGGCTCCCTGTCTATGGGCGTCACGGTCGTTATCTAGCCTTTATCCTGGCTCTGTTTTCACCCTGGTCGACGGCGGTTTACGGAACAACGCCCTCGCAGGTCCTGACGCTGCCCCAGGCTATCAGTCGGGCCCTGGACAAACACCCCGACCTGAGCCTTTTTGAATACCGGTTCAAAGCCGTGTCTGGCGCGGCCTTGAATGCCGACCAGGCGCCCGCCTACGAGTTGGGTCTTGAGTTTGAAAACCTGCTCGGCTCGGGCGCGCTAAATGGCGTCGACGCCGCCGAATACACGCTGGCGCTCTCGTCGGTAATCGAACTCGGTGACAAACGCCAGTCGCGCAAGCGCCTGGCATCCGAGCAGCATGCCCTGGTGGAGGCCGAGCGCACGGCCGAATCCCTGAAGCTATTGGGCCGGGTAACCCGCGCCTTTATCCGCGCCTTGTCCTTACAGGAGAAAATTCGCCTCGGCGAGACATCAGTGGCGCTGGCCGAAAGTAGCCGCGAAACGATCAAACAGCGGGTCGAGCGCGGTGCCACGCCCGAGGCCGAGGATTTGCGGGCCAAGGTCCTGCTCGCCCAACGCCGACTGGAATTGGAAACCCTGAAAAGTCAGTTCGACGCCGCCCTGGTCGAACTGGCAACCTTATTTGGCGAAGAGACGCCGGCTTTCACCACGCTTGAAGGCGAAATCTATGCATTTGCAACCGTGCCCGATTTCGCGGCGCTGTTTCAACGCGCCAGCGAAAACCCGGCCATCGCCATCCTTGCAAGTGAAGTTCGAGTCAGGGAAGCGGAGCTGGAATTGATTCGCAGTCAGTCCCGTAGCGATATCAACTGGCGGCTGGGTATCCGCCATCTGGAAGAGAGCAGTGATTCGGCGCTGGTTGCCGGGTTTTCGCTGCCACTGGGGTCGGCACACAGAAACCGGGGACAGGTGCAATCGGGCCACGCCGCCCTGGCCGAAACCGGCCTG
>JBECKV010000045.1:0-3538 GCA_040235495.1 Porticoccaceae bacterium | reverse complement strand
GTCCTGGTGTTTCGCGGCAATCCCCAGCCCAGCGACGAGGCGCTGATTTCGTTTGCCGGCTTGTTTGGCGATCTGGTCAAAGGTTCGGAGTGGTTTCAGGATCAGGACCCGAAACCAGAAATCCTTCGGGTCAACAATATTTATGATGCCGATGGCATTCCTCAGGGTACCGGCGGCGCCGAGAAGCTCGGCTGGCACGCCGATTATTCCTATGTGCCCCGCGTAGGCAAGGAAAGCTTCCTCAATGCCGTGGAGCTGCCGGCTAATCCGCCGCGGACGTCTTTTTGCAATCAGTACCGCGCGCTGGAGACGCTGCCGGACAAAACCGTCGAAAAATTACGCAAACTCAGGGCGTTTCACAGCATTACCAAATACATTTCCGGAGCCGATTCGGCGATGGACGACAAACCCGAGAAGCCCGGCAGCGCGGTAAGCCGCGAGGCCCGCGCCGGCTTTCTGGCCAAGCGCGAGCGCAACCGCCAACTGGGTATCGAGAAGCCGGACATTCCCCAGGCCGAGCATCCCTTGATCATGAAACACCCGGACTCCGGGCGCGAAATTCTTTACATCAGCCCGCGGATTATCAAAGCCATTATCGGGCTGCCCAAGGAGGAGAGCGACGCCCTGATCAAGGAGCTTGCCGATCATTCTTTGCGTGAAGAAAATATTTACCACCATGACTGGCAGGTGGGCGACACGGTTATGTTCGATACCCTGGGCAGTCTCCACGCGCGTGAAAGCTGGGACCCCGCCGAACGCCGGGTCATGCGTCAGCTCAGCACCATGCTCTAGCCATGCCTCCGCCAATCCCCCGGGTGCCGCCGCTACGCCCCGTGCCCGGGAGAGTACCTTCTCGCCACCCCTTGGGCTATATTGAGCGGCTGATTTGATTAGCCGCAGGATGCCTGTCTCGTGTTTCGGGCCGGGCAATCCCTTAACAACGATTACAACCAGGAGAACCTTATGAAAAAAGATGTAGCAGGTAAAGTCGCTTTTATCACCGGCGCGGCCAGTGGCATGGGCTTGGGTATGGCGCGGGCCTTTTCCGCTGCCGGCATGAAAGTGATGCTCGGTGATATTCAGAAAGATGCGCTGGAAGCCGCCGTCGCCGAACTGAAAGGGCAGGGCCGCGAGGTCGAAGGTGTAGTGGTGGATGTCACCAAGCGCGAATCCGTGTTTGCCGCCGCGGATGCCACCGTCAAGGCCTTTGGCAAGGTCCACGTCTGTGTCAACAACGCCGGTGTCGGCGCCAGTGGCAGCGCCGAGGACACCAGCGAGAAGAACTGGCGCTGGACCATCGACGTCAATATGTGGGGCGTGGTCTGGGGTCTGCAGGCCTTCATGCCGCTGATCAAGCAACACGGCGAGGGCGGCCATGTGGTCAATACCGCGTCCATGGCGGGCATGTTCTCCTTTAAGGAACTGAGCGCCTATAACGCCTCCAAGTACGCGGTCGTGGCGATGTCTGAAACCGCGATGGCGGAACATCAAAAAGATAATATCGGTGTTTCCGTGCTGTGCCCCGGGGTAGTCAATACCAATCTCGGCACTTCCGCCCGCAACCGGGGCGATGAATACGGCGGTGCCACTGACAAGCAGTCGGAGCAGATGGTCGCAATGCTCAAAAAGGGACTCAACCCCGACGTCGTGGGCGAACAGGTGCTGGAAGCGATTATCGATGATCAGCCCTATATCTTTACCGACCCCAGTTTGCGCAGCCTGATTCAAGGCCGTTTTGAACGCATTCTGGCCGGTTACGACTGGGCTGATCGGTGCGAGGCCCTGAAAAAGGCCGATCAGCAGACTGAAATCAATCTGTAATCACAGGCAGGTACAGGTACAGACCAGCGCGGACCGCGGCAATCGCTCTTGTCGCGGTCTTTCGTCGCTGGAAAAATAAGCAAGGCATCATATAGCCGGCGGGACAGTAGCCAGGAGCCGGCGGGACTATAGCCAGGGCCGCTTCACTCTAGTTGGATTGTCCCTGTTGCGGCTATACCTGTTGCGGCTATAAAAGCAGCCAAAAAAAACGCGGAGGTAGATGATGAAATATCGAATACTGGGCAGCAGTGGCGTGCAGGTGTCGGCCATCGGCCTGGGTTGCATGGGCATGTCCGATTTCTACGGTCCGGCGGATGAAGCCGAATCCATTGACACCATTCACCATTCCCTGGCCATCGGCCTCAATTTTCTTGATACCGCCAATGTCTACGGCCAGGGCCACAATGAAAAACTGGTGGGCCGCGCCATTGCCGGTCGCCGCGATCAGGCGTTTATCGCCACCAAATTCGGTATTGCCGGGGCCAGGCTGAAGCCGGAAGGTGGCCTGGAAATTCAGGTTAACGGCCAGCCCGAGTATGTTAAATCCTCCTGTGAGGAAAGCCTCCAGCGTCTGGGTATCGACTGCATCGATCTTTATTACCAGCACCGGGTTGATGCCAATGTCCCCATCGAGGACACCGTCGGAGCCATGGCGGATCTGGTGAAGGCAGGCAAGGTCCGGTTTCTGGGTCTCTCCGAGGCCTCCGCCGATCCGGAACTGATTCGCCGCGCCAGCGCCGTTCATCCCATTGCCGCCCTGCAAAGCGAATATTCCCTGTGGACCCGTGATCCGGAACCGGAAGTGTTGCCCGTGTGCAGGCAACTGAATATCGCCTTTGTGCCCTACAGTCCGCTCGGCCGCGGCTTCCTGACTGGCACCATCACCAGCACCGAGGGCATGGGCGACAGGGACTTCCGCAAATCCAATCCGCGCTTCCAGCCCGGCAACATCGAGCACAACCTGGAACTGACTCAGAAAATAAAGACCATGGCGGCTGACAAGGGCTGCACCGCCCCGCAACTGGCGCTGGCCTGGTTGCTGGCCCAGGGCGAGCAGATCATCCCCATCCCCGGCACCCGGCGAATACGCAATCTCGACAACAATGCCGGGGCGGTGGACGTACAGCTCAGCCAAACCGAGCTGGCCGAAATCGAAGCTGTGTTCGCGCCGGATGCCGTGGCCGGGGACCGCTACGCCTGAGGGCCTCGGCCCTTCTACGCATGACGCTTCTAGGCATGATGCTTCTACCTAGATGCTTCTGCGTATGACCCAGCCACCGATGACTTCCGCCAGTAAACGGAAGCACGCCGAATCAATTTAACAGTTTATCCAGGCCATCGATCAGGAGCACTCGCGTGGAATTACCAAAAGGCATATGCCTGGTGCTCAACACGGAGATCGAGACGGAAGGGCTGGGGCGAGAACAAGCATGAGTGATACTGAAGCACCCGGCCTCGGCGATGCCGAGGTCGCAACCCTGCTGGAGCAAGAAGTCCTTGCGCACTTCGGGGGCGGCAAGGTCGAAAACATCGAAAAAATGTCCGGTGGCGCCTCGCGGGAAACCTGGTCCCTGGATTGGATTGACGAAGGCGGCAACGCAACAGGCCTTATTCTGCGCCGGGATCCCGGCAGTACCGGCAGCTCCGGCGAGGAGGGCTGGCGCGGTGGCAAAACCACTTATTCGCTGGATCGCACCACCGAAGCCGAGTTACAGAA
>JBECKV010000030.1:0-16354 GCA_040235495.1 Porticoccaceae bacterium | reverse complement strand
TGCTGGCCCTGGCCGACTATATATTGCCGGGTTTCATCGTAGCTGGATTCAAAATCCTCCGGCAGGTTTCGATCATCAATATCGCCAGCGGCTCCGCGTACCGCGGCCTCATGGTAATTGACGAGATTCAGGCCATGCGCAAAAAACCTGGCCAGGATGTCTTTTTGTGACTGGGATAGTGTGTTTTCGAGTTCGGCTAGATTGGCGCCGGCGCGCAGGTTGTCGAGGCAGTTGGACGCGCGGACATTGGCTTCGATCGATTTTCTGAAGGCTTGCGCGATGTCCCCGGGAAGAGCCTGTTTTGAGCACTCGACTATCGCCTCGTTGATGTCTGATAACACGGCGCGCAGCTCCGCAAAGGCGGAATCTGGGGGGGCGATGCCTTGTCGGGATTGTCGAATCAGTGTTGCGGTTTCCTCCAGGACCCGACTTTGTTCGAGAATCGTTGCATTGAGCGCCAGGTCGGGAATCTTCAAAATAGTTGCGTCGAGGTATTGCAGTCGGGCGGTCTGGGTTTCGCCGCGGACGAACAAGCGCTTGAGTCGCGCCGAGATGCGAGGCTCCAGCGGAATCATCAGGGCGACACCCAGCACATTGAAAGCGGTGTGAAACAATGCCAGTGATACCGCCGGGTTGGCATCCATCTTCATGGTCTGCTGAAACCAGGCGACCACGCCGATAAATGGCGCCAGTACGATCATTGCTACTGTCGCGGTAATGATGTTGAACAGCATATGCGCCACGGCCACGCGCCGGGCATTGGCGGTGGCTTTCAGCACCGCCAGCAGCGCGGTAACGGTGGTACCGACGTTGGCGCCGATGACTGCCGCGGCGCCGGCGGCGATGGTAGCCGTGTCCGTGGCTACCGCCGTCAGGACGATGGCCATGGCAGCGCTCGAGGACTGCATAACAGCGGTTAACAGCAGCCCCAGTAGCAGCATCAGGGCAATACTGCCGGCGTCCTTGCCGGAAAAAGCAGACAGGTCGACGCTGTGCTCAAGGGAGGAAAAAGCACCCTGCAAAATCTGCAAGCCGAGCAGCAAGAGTCCGAATCCGGCCAGCGCACCTCCGACCGAGCGGAAACGGACATTGGCACTAAACAAATGCAGTAGTGCGCCGATGCCGACGGCAGGTAAGGCCAAGGCGTCGACCTTGAATTTGAAGCCAACGATAGCCACGATCCAGGCGGTCATGGTGGTGCCGACATTGCTGCCGAACACCACCCACAGCGAGCGTGACATGTCCAGTAGCCCGGCGTTGATAAAACCGATGACCGCCACCGTAACGGCGCTGGACGATTGCACCACCGCCGTCAGGGAAAAGCCGGATAGAAAAGAGCGTAATCGGGTCGTGGTCCAGGTTGCCAGGATGCGGCCGAGGGCGGAGCCGCCACCCAGCTTCAGGCCTTCGGTCAGCAACCACATGCCCAGCAAAAACAGGCCAAGACCACCACTAAAGCCGGATATGGCGCTCCATGACGACATATATAACGAATTCCTGCCGCTGACCGAGAAAGCGGGGTCAATGCCTTATCAACTGGTGCGGTCTTAAATGGTATTGCGTTTCCAGCCGCGCCGGGCGGTAAATTCGAATACGCGTGTTGGCGGCATGCGCAGCGACATTGATAGCCACTTAAATCTCTCTGCTCTGTCCGGGGGGAGACATAGCTTACCCCGTTTTGGGCGATGACAGGCATGATCGGGAACAACTGTTTCAGGGGATGCTTTACAATCCCGCACGCCTTGATGAAGGCATGTGGCAAGCAAACTTAAGGGGCTGGACGGCACGCGGACCGAGGCAGTGAATTTTATGAGCGAATTACCGCTGGATACTTTGACCTGGCTCGGGATGTTTCTCTGTCTAAGTCAGTCGGCCATGTTTTCCGGCCTGAATCTGGCGATGTTCGGCACCAGCCGCCTCAGGCTCGAAGCCGAGGTGGCGACCGGGAATGAAGCCGCGCAAAAAATCCTGGCAATGCGCCGCGACGCCCATTTCCTGCTGACAACCATTCTCTGGGGAAACGTTGGTATCAATGTTCTGCTGACCTTGTTGTCTGATTCCGTCATGGCGGGTGTCAGCGCATTTCTCTTTTCCACGGTTGCTATCACCTTTTTCGGCGAGATAATCCCGCAGGCCTATTTTTCGCGCCATGCGCTGCGGATGGGAGCATTGTTGAGCCCGGTATTGCGCTTCTATCAAGTGGTTTTGTTTCCGGTCGCCAAACCCTCGGCGCTGATGCTGGACTGGTGGTTGGGCAAGGAGGGTATTCAATACTTCCGTGAACATAATCTGCGGGCAGTCATAAAAAAACACATCGAAGCGGAGGAGAGCGACATCGACCGGATCGAAGGTTTGGGCGCGCTTAATTTTCTCGAATTTGATGATTTGCCGCCGACCCAGGAGGGCGAGCCGCTACATCCCAAAAGCATCGTCGAACTCCCGGTGCGAGAGGGGCAGATCCAGTTCCCCCGGTATGTTGCCTGTCCGGATGATCCCTTTATCCAGCGGATCAACGCCTCGGGCAAAAAATGGGTGATCATTATTGACGGCAAGGGCGAGCCCAGACTGGTGCTCAACGCCAACGCTTTTCTGCGTAACGTCCTGTCAACGGGTGTCGCCCTTGATCCCGGTGTCTTTGCGCACAGGCCGGTGTTGATCCGGGACGATAAAACCCTCCTGGGACGGGCGCTGAGCAAGTTGAAAGTCAAGCCGGAGCGAGACGCCGACGATGTCATCGACGAGGATCTGATTTTGCTTTGGGGGCCGCGGAAACGGATCATTACCGGGGCCGACATTCTTGGTCGCCTGTTACGGGGTATTGCCGCGCGGGAGCGCGATTGAGCGGGTTCGCCACGGGTATTTGCCAACCTGGCGGGGTGAACGCGGTTTCTCATGGTCGCCGGGCTGGGAGTCGTCAGGCGCTTACGGGTATCCCGGGGTAAAACGTCGTGCACCGGTTCGTGACTTCAATACGATGACAAGCCCGCCAGGGGGAAGCAACGAGTGCGCCGGTTTTTCGAAGCAGTGCATTTGCTTGATACCGATGGAGCGCGCTGTTACCAGCGTGCGCGCCAGCCCCGAACATCGACATGCACAAATGGACCATGGGCGGCCGTGCTGTCGTAGGGGGACAAACCGCCGACAAAGGACTGGTAGTCCTCCCGCTCATCGAGTGACTCAATAAAGTTCACCAGCCATAACGCGTCCGCCTTGTCGATAACACCGTCTTTATTCAGGTCGTCCATGACGCCGTCCCTGGGGTGCTGATCGATGAAAATATCCGCCGCATCCCCCCATAGGTGCCGGCTGTAGCGCCCATTGCCGATAAGTGCGTTGTAAATCGGTGTTCTATAGCCGCTCATGATCTCGAAATTGACAACCGGGTAGCCCGACTCGTTCAGGCGGTCGAGAAGATACTCGAGTTTCTGTAGCAATCGTGAGTTTAACAGCAGGTACTTCGGGTAGCCCGAAGCCTGCTTGCAGAGAAACTGGCCCAGGGTAAAACGGGGTGATACCGGGAGGCTCAGGTGTTCCGGATGGACTTCCACGAAACCTTGCGGGCGCTCATAGATTGAGAGTCCGCGCATCGGTTCGAGTGGATAGTCGCCAATGTGGTAACCGTTTAGCCGACCCTTCTTTTGTTGTGCCGCGGGTATCGTGACGGCGACATTGATGAAGCTCGTTTCCTCTGGATCCCTGCCCCTGATCGTTATGCGGTGATGTCCACCGTCGTTGGGGGGCAACCAGCGCCAGCGACCGGGAGCAGTCTCCGCGAGAGCTTTGCCGTCAATGGCCGCGGTGTAGGTGCGCGAACCTCGGGGCCGCACCTGGAAGTCAAAGGGCAGGCCGGCGGCGACCGTGGCAAAGTTGACGCGAGCGGCGCTTTGAATGTCCTGATAGGCGATTATTAATCCTGCTTGCGTAACGTTCGGGACAGGTATTGGCGTTGCCGCCAGGGCGTTGCCACCATACAGGGCCGCGATAAGAATCAAATACCTTACCATCAGCTGGCGTCCGCCAGGCGCAGGGCTTGATCGAGACGTTCGTCGCGGCCGTAAACGTCGCGGCGAAACCGGAGCGTGCCGCTTTCATCCACCCAGGCAGTCCAGTAAAACAGATGTACGGGCACCGATTGTTTTAGTCGCACCACCTGCTCGGTACCCCTGTCCAGGGCCGCTTCGAGTGTTTCAGCGGTCCATTTCGGATCATCCCCGAGCAGTGCCAGCGCCAGCTCGACGGGTCGTTCAACGCGAATGCAGCCTGAACTGAAGGCTCGTTCGGACCTCGCAAACAGTTCTTTGGCTGGCGTGTCGTGAAGGTAAACATCGAATTTGTTTGGAAACATGAACTTGATTCGGCCCAAGGCGTTCTCCGGTCCGGGTCTCTGCTTCAGGCGATAGGGGAAGCGACCGGGACCGAGGCTTGGCCAGTCGATAGTTCGCCAATCAACCGGTGTCGAGTCGACGTTCCAGTCGCGGTAAACCTCATAGCCCAGTTTGTCTAAAATGCCGGGATCCTTTTGTATCAGCGGCAGTTTGTCCTGAACCGCGATTTTGTGGGGTAGATTCCACGAGGGATTGAGTACCAGGTAAGTCATCATTTCACTGATTACGGGGGAACGGCGCGCCTCGCGGCCGACAATGACCGACATGGATAGTTCCGTCGTGCCTTGACTTACCAGGCGCAAATCAAAACCGGCCACATTGACGCGCAGGTGGCGGGTCCCAAGATCATCGGGCAACCAGCGCCAGCGTTCGAGGTTGAGTTCGAGGGTGCGCAGGCGCCGATGCGGATGCGCGTTGTTGAGCGCCACCAGTGTCTTGCGTCCGGCGACGCCGTCGGATTCCAGTCCACTGCCTTCCTGAAAGGCTCGCACAGCAATAACCGTCGTCTCGTCATAATAGTCATCCGCGGGCGTGTTCAGATAGCCGAGGGCGTTGAGGGCCCGCTCCAGATAGGTAACCCGTTCACCGCGACTTTTCAGTGCCAGTTTGTCTTCTCCCGGAATCGGAGACCAGTCCGCGCCCGGCTCGCCGCGCAGGCGTTGTAACTCGGCGCGCAAGGCCGCGTACTCGGGATGCGATGGCGCCAAACCGTTCAACACAGCGGCCGAGCCGCCTTCAATAGCGTCAGTAAGTAGTGCGGGTAAGTCGGGAATCCGGCGGTGAGCCATCCACAGCGGGTCCAGCCGTTCCGGATCAACTCGGCCAGTCATGAGATCCGCCGCGTACAGCAAAAAACCGTCGGTCAGCAGCAATTCCAGGTCTACTTTTGCGCCAGTCGGGAGTGATGAGGCATTACCGCTGGCGAGGGAAGTGAGGGTCGTCAGTCGATATCTCTCCGGGGAAATGCCGTGGCTATCGGCCGCGGCTAATGCCAACAGGAGTTCCCTGCCGTTGTGATTGAGGCCCGTGCTATCAATCCAGAGTGGTTTAAATCCGAATTGACGATAGGCCTGGGTCAAGCTCGGGAAAGCCCGTATTTCGCCATTCTGAACCAGCAAGGCCCCGTTTCCTGAGTGGGTGGTAATACGATCGTACAGAGCGCCACGGAAAACGTCGAACGTCTCCCTGTCCGTAGCCAGGGCTTTGGGTGAAAGTCCATGGCAAATGGCCAAGCTTAAGAGCGTCGGCAGAAGCCACGGACTTCGCCCCGCGGAACGAGTACTGGGATGATAATTTTGGATCATTTCATTTGGGTCAGGGGCGAGAGGCGATTATCCCCAGCCCTTGGAACCAATACGGATTACGCCCGTGAATGTACCACGGGGCGACTGCAAACGACTCAAATTCAGTTGGCCGACGTACTTGGATATCGGTTGTTTGATAAAGACTGTATTGCTCCTGGTAAAGCACCGTCACGGGTTAAATGGCGGGGATGAACGAACAAGTCCAACTCCGGGCAGGACCAGCCAGGCTTTTGTTATTGTGTGCCGGATGGAATCCGGTCAGTGTGGCATTTGGGCAGGGTAAGTGTGGTATTTGGGTAGATGAAGCCCGCTCATTGGTCCTTGCTCTCGGAGAGGGCATTGGGTATTTCACTTTCCGCGCTTTGTCTGTCTATCAAACCTATATCCAGTACCGGAGAGGCGTCAATGTGTTCCGCATCCATCATCTGTGCTATCCGTTGCAGGGCAGAAATTATCATAGTCTGTTCCCAGTCGTGCAGGTCCCTGAATTGCCGGGCGAACTGGTCCTGCAAAGGGATGGGCGCATTTTTTAATATGTCGATACCGTTTTCTGTCAGGTAGGCGTGCACTTTCCGCTTGTCTTCCGTTGATCGTTCACGATAAACCAGACCGCGCTTTTCCAGCCGGTCGAGGATATTGGTGACGGTTGCCTGACTCAGACTGACTTCCTCCGCCAGTTCCCCTATCGTTACTTCGCCTCTGTTGCGGATGGCTCGCAGCAAGAGTATCTGCGGTGATGTCAGGCCAGTGGTTTTCGATAAATGCTTGGAATGCAGATCAGTGGCGCGAATCACTCTGCGCAAAGCGACTAAAACTTCATCGATGGTGCCCAAGTCAGTTTCTCCTCGCGCGTAAAGCGCCAAATTATCCTCCATGCGCGAGCCCCCAGCCAAGTTTTCAGGGGCGCCGGTCGGTGGCTGGCAAGAGGCTTGCGCCAGCGGGGGAGGGCCGGGAGGTCCGAATAGCAAGCGCCATTTCCCGGTAACTGATCCTGCATTGGTAACTCGTGTGTCCTAATAGAAGTGATTCGACATCGGCAATGGTGTGTTTGAGGACCGTGGATCCGAGTACTTGTTTGGTAATATATATTTAGAGTACAATAATAATGAAGTCTATATAAATGCGATGATACCTGTATTTATGCGGTAAAATCGAAAAAAAGTAGTATAAATTGTTAATATTAATTATGAACTCTATATAATATTTGTGGGTACGAATCTGAAAACAATCCAGTCGGGGGCGGATGTTGAAATTCGTCCGCCCTTGCCCAGTGACGGGCCGGCGGTGACACGCCTGATAAAAGACAGTCCACCGCTGGATCTCAACTCCGCCTACTGCAACCTCCTGCAATGCAGTCATTTCGCGGCAACCTCCGCGTCGGCATTTTCCGGTGACGTATTAATGGGTTTCGTTAGCGGCTATCGCCTGCCGGGCCGGGCCAATACGCTGTTTATCTGGCAGGTGGCGGTGAGTGAGCAGGCCAGGGGGCTTGGCCTGGCGCGCGCGATGCTGGGCGATATTGTCGAGCGGTCGGAGAACCGGGACTTGTGCTGGCTGGAAACCTCGATAACCGCGGCAAACAGTGCATCCTGGGCGATGTTTCAGGGGTTCGCGCGTAGCAGAAATGCCGTGGTACGGCGCAGCGTGATGTTTGGGCGAGACGAACATTTCGCCGGTAGCCATGAGACAGAGTACTTGCTAAGAATCGGACCCCTGAGGCGTTCCGTGGATTGAGCGTGAGATTACGGGGTGCGTTTCAAATAGCCATGGCAAAGGGAGCGGCATGAAAATTTTCGACGAAATAGAATCAGAGGTGCAGTGTTACGCGCGGGCATTTCCACGTGTATTTCACAAGGCTCACGGTGAGTTTTTGTACGATGAGGAAGGCAATCGGTATCTGGATTTTCTCGCCGGTGCGGGCACGCTCAATTACGGCCACAACAATCCACAATTCAAGGAAAGACTCCTCGATTACATCGCCGAGGGCGGGATTACCCACGGTCTGGATTTGCACACCAGGGCCAAGGGGCAGTTCCTCGAGACCTTCAATGAAACCATCCTCAAACCGCGCGGCATGGACTACATGGTTCAGTTCACGGGCCCCACCGGCACCAATGCGGTTGAGGCAGCGCTGAAGATAGCGCGCAATGTCACCGGGCAGCAGAACATCGTTACCTTCACCAACGGTTTCCATGGTGTCAGTCTGGGAGCGCTGGCCGTGACCGGCAACGCTTACCATCGGGATGCCGCGGGTGTCGCGCTCAATGGGGCGCACCGCGCGCCTTACGATGGTTATCTGGGCGAGGGCATTGATACGACCGCTTATCTGGACAAGCTGCTGGCCGATTCGAGCAGCGGCATCAATTCGCCCGCGGCGGTAATTGTAGAGACGGTTCAGGGCGAGGGTGGCATCAATGTCGCCAGCGTTGATTGGCTCCGTAATCTGCAGGCGGTGTGCAGAAAGCACGGCATGTTGCTTATCGTTGACGACATCCAGGCCGGCTGTGGCAGGACGGGTGACTTCTTCAGTTTTGAAGCCGCGGGCATAGAGCCGGACATCATCACCTTGTCGAAATCCCTAAGCGGCTATGGGCTGCCATTCGCGGTGGTTTTGATGAAGCCGGAGCTGGATCAGTGGAAGCCCGGCGAGCACAACGGCACCTTTCGCGGCAACAATCTGGCGTTTGTCACGGCGAAAGCGGCTATTGACTGCTATTGGTCCGACGATCGGTTTTCAAATGATATTAAACGCAAGGCCCGGCGTGTCTCCGAACGCCTGAAGGCGATCGTGGACAAATATGGTGAGGGTCATTTCACCACCCGCGGCCGCGGCATGTTCCAAGGCATTAACTGCGTCAGCGGCGATCTCGCCAACGCGATAACCCAGCACGCTTTCAAGCAAGGACTGATTATTGAAACCAGTGGTGCCGATGATCAGGTCGTCAAGTTTCTGTGCCCGCTGACCATCACGGATGAAAACCTTGAGCACGGCATCGATATTGTCGAGCAGGCCATTGGCGAAGTGTGTGCGGGTAAAACCTTCACTGCCGGAGATACCAGCTATTTCGACGAGGAAGAGTTGGTCGTCAATGGTTGATCCCTTGTTATGGAGTCGATGCCAATTCATATTATCTTGAGGAGCTAGAGTCTTGATCGTCAGAACACTGGAGAGCGCCGAGAAAACAGCACGACGCATTATTTCGCCAGATGGTAACTGGGAAAGTACCCGGCTTTTATTGAAAGATGACGCCATGGGGTTTTCATTTCACATCACCACGATTTACCGCGGCGCCGAGTTTGAAATGCATTATCAGCATCACGTCGAGGCCGTGTACTGTATTGCCGGTGAGGGGGAGGTGGAAACCCTGGCAGACGGAAAAATTTATCCCATAGCCCCCGGCACCTTGTACAACCTCAATAACAATGACAAACATATCTTGCGTGCATTCAAGGAGCTTCAACTCGTTTGCGTGTTCAACCCACCGCTAAACGGCAGTGAAGTTCACAATGCCGAAGGTGCCTATGAACTTGATGCCGCCGCTATTTGTGACTGAGGCCTGAAGCAGACGCGTGGCCGCAACCGCGCGCGGTTACACGCGTGGTTGTGAGCAGACCGGAATGTTCCATCCAGATTGATTTTGAACGTTTGAAGGAGAAGTCATGAACGCTCAATGCACCTCGACGGATCAAAGGTACATAGATCGCTATCCGTCGCGAGGCGAATTAAAAGTACAGCTGCTACCGCGTACCGACCCGGTGGTTTACTCGCCGCTTGACGAGGGTGCGCCGCTGTCACCAGAACAAGCAGAACAATACGAACGGGATGGCTTTCTGATACTGGAAAATGTCTTCGACAGCGCGGAGGTTCGCGCATGCAGGGAAGAAATGGAAAAGCTTCTCAGCGAGCGTTCCGGGGACGAAAACGGAGAGGTTGTCGCGGAGCATGGGAGCACGGATGTACGCTCCATTTTTCGTATTCATGAAACCAGTGATATTTTTCGGAAAATAGCCTCCGATGGCCGTATTGCGAACATCGCCCGTTATTTACTGAACGACGATGTATATATTCATCAATCGCGACTCAATTACAAGCCCGGATTCCGCGGCAGGGAATTTTACTGGCACTCGGACTTCGAAACATGGCATGTGGAGGACGGCATGCCGGCAATGCGCGCGTTAAGCGCCAGTATCACTTTAACGGCTAATAACGAAAACAATGGCCCGTTAATGTTGATTCCAGAATCCCATAAATATTATGTGGTCTGTGCGGGACAGACTCCGGTAAACCACTTTCAAACCTCACTCAAAAAGCAGCAGTACGGCGTGCCAGACGATCGTTGCTTGAGCGAACTTGTCGAGCGCGGTGGAATTGTAACGGCCAAATGCGAGCCTGGCAGCGTGGTTTTGTTCGATTGCAATACCATGCATGGCTCCAATGGCAACATCACGCCACACCCAAGAAGTAATGTCTTTTATGTATACAACGCCATGAGTAACAGACTGAGTTCGCCGTTCTGTGGCAGGGCGCCGCGACCTGAATACATCAGTGCCAGGAAACGTGTTACACCGCTTTAAGCGAACGTAACCATTTATATGAGCCAGTATCCTCGTATTAAAGTGTCGGGGATTTAAAGATCTCGCCATTAATAAATAATTATCCATCGAGTCATGAACAACGAGCAGATAAATAACTTAGTAGTGCATATCCAGGCGCGCATTGTGGAGCTGGAAAGAGAGCTGTTTCCACAAAATGCTGGCGATGGAGAGAGCGAAGGTAGCCAGGATGTGGAAGAAAAATTAAGTGAAGCAATAAATACCCATATCCGGGATAAAAGCAGACAAGAGTTGATCCGTTTGCGGACTAATCTTGATTGGCTTCGCGGTGATGATGCCGGTTTGTGCGAGAGTTGTAGTGAGCCCATCCCCTATGAACGCCTGCGCGTCGTACCCATCACGCGGCTATGTGTCCATTGTGCTGAATAGTGTCCATCGTGCTGAATAAGCCATCCTGCAAAAACAATTCAAGCTTTTAACAGGAGTTTTGCGATACATGCCACTACCAGATTCAAGCGGGCATACCGTCGAGAAAATCGGCGGTACCTCCATGAGTGATTATCGGGCGGTAAGAGATAATATCATCCACAGTCCCGCTGGCGCTGGGGATTTATACCACCGGGTATTCGTCGTCTCAGCCTACGCCGGCGTTACCAACGACCTGCTCGAACACAAGAAATCCGGTCAGCCGGGCATATATGCGCTCTATGCCAGTGATAAAAGCGGTGATGAATGGCGTCAGGCAATGAATCAGCTTCGGGTTAAATTGCATGGCATTAACAGGAGTTTATTTATAGCAAAAGAACCGTTGGCTCGGGCCGACCAATTCATCGATACCCGCCTGGATGCCGCGGCTGAGTGCCTGACGGATTTACAAAACCTGTGCCGGCACGGTCATTTTTCACTGGCCAGGCACTTGCGCACCGTCAGGGAGATGCTTGCCAGTCTCGGAGAGGCGCACAGTGCCTGGAATACCACCGAATTGCTCAGGGCCGAAGGCGTGAATGCCTGTTTCGTGGATTTGAGCGGTTGGCACTGTGATATGGATATGTCCCTGGATGATCGCATACGGCAGGCGTTTGAGGATATCGATCTGAGCCAACAGTTGCCGATAGTCACCGGTTATGCACACACAAATAGCGGCTTGATGGCCACTTTCAACCGGGGTTACAGCGAAATGACATTTAGTCGAATAGCTGTGCTAACCGGAGCCAGGGAGGCGATTATTCATAAGGAATTTCATCTCAGCAGTGCCGACCCGGCTCTCGTGGGCGAGGAGTGCACAGTGCCCATAGGCCGAACCAATTATGACGTTGCCGATCAGCTTGCAAACCTTGGCATGGAGGCCATTCATCCCAAGGCCGCCAAGGGTTTGCGCCAACATTCAATACCGTTGCGGATAAAGAATACATTCGAGCCGGAACATGCCGGCACGGTGTTTACCCGGGATTACGTCAGTGATACGCCCTGCGTTGAAATTATAGCCGGCAGAAAAGACGTCTATGCCTTCGAGTTGTTCGATCAGGACATGGTTGGCCAGATCGATCAATACGATCGCGACATTCTGGCGATGATTCGCCGATTCAAGGCCGAAATCGTTGCCAAGGACATCAACGCCAATACGATTACCCATTACCTGGCAGCCAATCTGAAAACCATCAAGCGCATCAGGAACACCCTGGAAGAGACATACCCGGATGCGGAGTTTGATCAGCGCAAGGCCGCGGTAGTGTCGGCGATCGGCAGTGATATGCATGTACCGGGCATTCTGGCCAAGGCCGTGACCGCTTTGGCGGATAAAAACATAAATGTGTTGGCGATGCATCAGTCGAT
Organism: Porticoccaceae bacterium; assembly: GCA_040235495.1. Taxonomy (GTDB): domain Bacteria; phylum Pseudomonadota; class Gammaproteobacteria; order Pseudomonadales; family Porticoccaceae; genus HB2-32-21. The sequence goes on along the minus strand of JBECKV010000030.1, from coordinate 4,278 downwards.
GCGGCAGGTTGACATGCAATTTATTATCGATGAAGACGACTACCAATTCGCTGTTAAAAGCCTGCACCGTGCGCTCGTTGAAATTCACGAACACGGTCGCGCCATATGTGCGGCATAAGCCCGATTAAATTTCCGCTCGCGCTGCTGCTGATCTGTTTCTGCGCACGGAGTGTCGCCGCGGAAAACACTGATGAAAATCGAGCGTTCGGGCAGCGCATTGCCGATTCACCTTTCGTAGAGCTGTATGTGCTCGAGGAACTCAAACAATTACGCAAGGATATGGCGGCGCAACGCGTCGACCTGATGCAACAGGTTGTGGACCGGGAATTGAGGTCGGTTGACCGCGGTGTTGAATACGCTACCGATGCCATTACCTACTTTTTTTATCTCATTGCCGCCGCCAGTTCGGTGCTGGTCCTGGTCGGCTGGTCATCTATCAGGGAGATAAAGGAGCGTGTGCACTCGGATGCTGACCGGCAAATAGCCGGATTGATTGAAACCTACGAACGGCGTTTGCATTTGATTGAAAATCAGTTGAACGACAAAGCCGAAGCAATCGAGGAAAATCGCGAGGAAATCGCGCTGACACAGGAAATACATTCCCTGTGGTTAAAGGCCGGTCAGGAGACGAGTCCACACGGGAAAATCACTATTTACGATCAGATTCTCGCCTTGCAACCGAAGGACACGGAGGCTCTCAGTTACAAAGCAGATGCGGTTCTGGAACTAAAGGAGGCTCAATGGGCGGTGAATCTTTGTAATCAGGCCCTGGCAATCGATTCCGACAACAGCCACGCATTGTATCAGTTGGCTTGCGCTTACACGGCGATGAACCAATTCGACGACGCAGTGAAATACCTTATTGAAGCGATCCAGCGTTCCGACGTTTACCGGGACGAGCTGTCGACCGACCCCGCCCTCGAAGCGCTGCGTCATTTCCCCCCGTTCCAGCAGCTAATCGAAAGCACGGTTTGACGCCGCGATGAAGCCTGTAGGCCTTTGTCAAGGCGCAGACGATGCCTCTATTTTGCGCGCTATCCGAGCAGCAGTGAACGCGAACCCTACCCATGTCGAGACGCGACAGCGGAGATTTGCCGATTTGTCGGCAGCGGCTTTATCACGCTTCGATCTGTTGGCGGGATCCGCGCTCGGCAACCCTCGGTCGCCGCTACCGCAATTTGGCAAGCTGATGCAGCCGCTCGCCGCCCAGTGTGGCCCGTCGGGGGTATTGACGGGCCGTGGCAATGATCCCGTTTGCGGTCTTTACCGGCGCTTGTTACGGCGTGCGCGCAGGTGCCCGGTTCTCGTATCCCTGGGAAGTTTCCTGTCTGCCAGTGGGCATATTTCTCATGTCGCTTTTCGGTGTGGCGATGCTCGGCCAGGGTGAATTCACCCTGACGGTGCTGTCTTTCCTTGGCTTTTTGCTGGTATTCGCCAGCGTCGGTCTATCCTCGGTCTGCAAAAGTCGGGGTACCAAGCATGACTATTACCTCGCCGACCGCACGGTAAAGCCATGGCTCGTGGGTTTGTCCGCCGTCGCGACCAATAACAGCGGTTATATGTTCATCGGCGTTATCGGCTATACCTACGTTACCGGACTGGCTTCGATCTGGCTGATGCTCGGGTGGATAGTCGGCGACTTTCTGGCCTCGCTGTTTGTTCACGCGCGGCTCAGGTATGCCACCGGGGACACCAACCAGGTGAGTTACGCCGGTGTACTCAGCCATTGGTATGGTCGCAGGCAGCTGCGCTTGCAACGTTTGATCGGGCTGGTTTCTCTTTTGTTTTTAATGGCCTATGCGAGCGCCCAACTCGTTGCCGGAGGCAAGGCCCTGCATGTGTTGTTTCAGTGGCCATCCTGGCTGGGTGCCGCCATGGGTGCCGCAATCGTCTCGTTGTATTGTATTGCCGGCGGAATCAGGGCATCGATCTGGACCGATGCCATACAGTCGTGCGTGATGATAGTCGCCATGGGTGCATTATTTGTCGCGGCGATTGATTCCCTGGGCGGGTTGAATCAGGCCGTGACGCAAATGCGCCGGGTAGAAGGCTTTCTGGATTGGTTTCCAGGGCAACTCCCGGTACCGGGCGTTGGCGGAGCCATGCTTTTCGCTTTGGGCTGGCTGTTCGCGGGGTTTTCGGTTGTTGGCCAGCCGCACATCATGGTGCGGTTTATGACGCTGAACAAGGTCAGCGACATGCGTCGGGCGCGAATCTGGTACTACCTGTGGTTCACCGGGTTCTACGCCCTGGCGACCGGTGTCGGCATGTTGTCCCGAATTTATCTGAGTGACAGCGCCAACTTTGATGCGGAGCTGGCCTTGCCGCTAATGGCGCTCGATCTGTTGCCACCCGTGGGGGTGGGTTTGATATTGGCTGGAATTTTTGCCGCCACCATGTCCACGGCGGATTCACTGGTCTTGAGTTGTTCCGCGGCGATCACGCACGATTTATTACCCAAGGCCGTGGAGCGGCCGATTTTTATCAGGCTCGCTACCCTGTTGGTCACCGGCTGCGCGCTGGGTCTCGCCCTGACCAGTAATCAGAGTGTATTTAACCTCGTCATTCTGTCCTGGTCGGCTCTGGCGAGCGCGTTTGCGCCTTTGCTGATTTCCCTCTGCCTGGGTGTCAGACCCGGTGAATCGCAGAGTATCGCGGCGCTGTTGGCGGGACTGCTGGTGGCCATTGTCTGGCGGATTTTGGGCTGGCACGAGTGGTTATACGAAGGACTGCCCGGCATGCTTGCAGGCAGTATGGTGATTTATCTGGCGCGTCCGGGACGTCGCGTCGACCGTAATGATGAATTGGTCGGCAACACGGACAGGGACCCAATCTGATCTGATTTCTGGCACCGGGGTCAGGGAAGAGGCGCGCTCTTCTCGGGGATCAAAGCAGTTCGGCGACCAAAGCATTCCCGGGACCAACGTATTCCTGGCACGAAAGTATCCTGGAGGTCAAAGTAGCCAGGACCCCCCGGGGCCCGCGATAATTACCATATATGTTTGGCAAGGCCGTTTGACGCTGTCCATGGATATTCGGGCGTAATGTTGCTTTCATGAGTCGGGGCGTTAACAAATAACAGCAGTGTGCCGTCCGAATCTCGGCGGTGAGGAAGCTAACCTAGCGAGACAGCGTGGGGGATAATCCGATGGAGGCTTTTATCCGCGACAATGAGCCGGTCGTTCGCCTGGGTTTTTTTCTGGTGATCTTCGCGCTCATAGCCCTATGGGAGCTTGCCGCGCCACGTCGGGGGTTGACTGTATCAAAAGCCATGCGCTGGCTAAATAATCTTGGGCTCGTGGCGTTTAATACCGTGCTCTTGCGTCTGCTGTTTCCCACCGCCGCCCTGGGCATGACGATCTTTGCGGCCAACCAGGGCTGGGGGCTACTCAATTACCTGGATGTTCCCTTCTGGCTGGCGGTAACCCTCGCGATCGTTGCCATGGATCTGGTTATCTGGCTTCAGCATGTGATGGTCCATGCCATCCCCATCCTGTGGCGCTTGCATCGGGTGCACCATGCCGACCTCGATTTTGATCTCACCACGGGTGCACGCTTTCATCCCGTCGAAATAATCCTTTCGATGGTCATTAAATTTGCCACCATTGCCTTGCTGGGGCCGCCCGTTATCGCCGTCATACTGTTCGAGGTGATTCTGAACGGCATGGCCATGTTCAATCATGGCAATATCCGCTTGCCGCCGGGCCTGGATCGAACGCTGCGCTGGTTTATAGTCACGCCGGACATGCATCGGGTGCATCACTCGATAGAAGACGATGAAACAAACTCGAACTTTGGTTTTAATCTTTCCTGGTGGGACAGACTTTCCGGGACCTATCGCGCGCAACCACGCAAAGGCCACCAGGGAATGACCATTGGCATCCGCGGTCACCGGCAGATCAAGGAGGTCAGCTGGCTGCCCGGGCTGCTGATTCTCCCGTTTCGAGGCAGGATTACCGCTTACGCGATAAACCGTCGTCAGACGCCCGCCGAGGAAGATAGCCGCGATGCCTAGGGTAACGGCGCCAGATACCGACATCCCTGTCCCCCTGAACTGACGTTTCCTCACCTCGATGGGTCTGCCGACCCAGCATTTTGCTCGTGATGCAGTAGCGCGTACAGGACCGGCAGCACGAACAAGGTCAGCAGGGTGGAAGAAATAATTCCGCCGATCACCACGGTCGCGAGTGGCCGTTGTACTTCCGCTCCGACACCGGTGTTGAACGCCATGGGCACAAAGCCGAGACTGGCGACCAGGGCGGTCATTAACACCGGGCG
>JBECKV010000024.1:0-13681 GCA_040235495.1 Porticoccaceae bacterium | reverse complement strand
ATCGCCAAAGGCTATCAATACCGAACCTTCAGCGTGCTTGGTATAACTCCGGTTGATTTTGACCGGGCGTAACTGTTCATAGCGGCGACCGCTGGGACGACTGACCATACTGTCCTCTGATAACTAGATAACTATGTGAATCGCGGGAGTGACGGGTTGATGCTCCACGAGCAACGTCATTGTACCCAAATGCTCGGTGAAGGCGCGGCCACCCTTTGTTAAGATATCTTTACTAACAGCAGCCTTCGAATCGCGCTATGCCCCTAAGCATGACAGCCTTCGCTAACGCCCGGACCCACCATCCTTGGGGCACCCTGGGCTGGGAGCTGCGCTCGGTCAATCACCGCTATCTCGATCTTTCCTTTCGTCTGCCCGATGTCCTGCAACATCTGGAAACACCGCTGCGCGAAATGCTGTGTCAGTCGATCAGTCGCGGCAAAGTGCATTGCACCCTGTCACTGGAAAACGAAAACACAACGTCCGCTATTGCCATCGACGAACTGGCGGCCCAGCGATATATCGCCGTCGCCGGACGAATCGCCACCCTGATTGGCGCGGCGGCACCGATCAACCCGCTTGAGATTCTCGACCGTCCGGGTGTTCGCTGCCAACCGGAAATCGATAGTGAGGCATTGACCGCGAGCGTTAACGCGCTTTTCAAGACCGCGCTGGACCAGTTGGTGCAAACACGCGCGCGCGAAGGGACAAAACTTGCGCATGGGGTCCGTCAGCGCTTGCGCGAGATCACGGTGCGTACCCAGGCTATCCGGCAGACCATGCCCACCCTAGTCCAAGCACGGCACCAGAAACTTCGGGACAAGCTCAGCGAGTTTGGTGAGCGCCTGGACCGCGAACGGCTGGAGCAGGAGCTTGTCTATTTGGCGCAAAAAGCCGATGTCGACGAAGAGCTGGACAGGATGGAAGTCCATGTTGCTGAAATCGACCGCGTGCTGGCAAACGAACAAACCATGGGTCGGCGGCTCGATTTTCTGGTTCAGGAGCTGAACCGTGAAGCCAACACGCTGGCTGCAAAAGCTGCTTCCAGCACGATTACCGCATCCGCCATAGAACTGAAAGTGCTCATTGAGCAGATTCGTGAACAAATCCAGAACATCGAATGAGGAAACCTCACGGCATGCCCACCTGTCCCGGTACGCTATACACGATATCCGCTCCCTCGGGCGCTGGGAAAACCAGTCTGGTAACTCAACTGGTGGCCCGCGACCCGAATATCAGCGTGTCGGTCTCCCATACGACACGGGAAAAGCGGGACGGCGAACGGAATGGCATCGATTATCATTTCGTCGATGCAACCCAGTTTGTCGCCATGCTGGAACAAAGCGCCTTCCTGGAGCATGCTTACGTCTACGGCAATTACTATGGCACCAGCGAGCGCTGGGTTGCAGAAACGCTGGCGACGGGCGCGGATGTCATTCTGGAAATAGACTGGCAGGGCGCGGCGCAGATTCGCAAAAAAATCAGTACCAGCGTTGGTATATTCATACTCCCCCCCTCGCGGCAGGCCCTGCTCGAGCGCCTCACGGGCCGTGGTCGGGACGATAGGGAAGTGATCCAGCAACGCCTGGCGATGGCGAGGGAAGATATGTCCCACTATATCGAAGCGGATTATCTAGTCGTCAATAAGGAATTTGAAACCGCCCTGGGCGAGTTGGAAGCCATTATCCGCAGCCGGCGCCTGCTCATGGCCGCACAGGAACAGCGTCAAGCCCAGTTGCTTCAGGAGTTGTTGAGTGAAACCCCAATCCGGTAAAATCCGCCGTTCACAGTTTATTGCGCATTGGCTTGCACCCCTGTTTTACAAATCATTGCGCGCGAAATACAAGACGATAGGCACCTATACATGGCCAGAATTACCGTAGAAGATTGTTTGGATTTTGTCGAAAACCGCTTCGAGCTCGTACTTGTAGGCGCCAAGCGCGCCCGTCAACTTTCGATCGGCGGCAAGGAACCGCTCGTTGAATGGGAAAGTGACAAACCCACAGTCGTCGCCTTGCGTGAAATCGAGCAAGGTCTGATCGATGCGAGCATCCTGGAAGAGCCGGAAGAACCCGTGGAAATGCTATCGTTTGACGTATTCACCCTGAACGAGAGCCGGGCGACAGATCTCGAAGGCGAGGAATTCACCATGGACGATGCCGAGAGCAGCGCGGACACCGCTCAGGATTTGGAACCGGAACCGGACCCGGACGAATAGGGATTCACTGGAGGTATCCTTGCAGGTCGCGGTCGAAACGCTAAGCGAAACCCTCTCCAGTTACCTCGAGCCCGCTCAAGTAAGAAAAGTCCTGCGCGCCTACCATTTTGCCGAAAAAAGCCATAAAGGCCAGTACCGCCAGAGCGGTGAGGAATACATCAGCCACCCCCTCGCGGTGGCACAGATTCTCGCCAATATGCACATGGACCACGAGAGCGTGGTCGCGGCTCTGCTCCATGACGTCATCGAGGATACCGACTTCACCAAGGCCCAGTTGAGCTGGCGCTTTGGTCGTACCGTCGGCATCCTCGTCGACGGTGTCAGCAAACTCTCTGAAATCGAATTTTCCTCGCGCGCGGAACAACAGGCGGAAAACTTCCAGAAAATGACCCTGGCCATGGCCAGGGATATTCGCGTCGTGCTCGTAAAACTGGCCGATCGCCTTCACAACATGCGCACGCTTGGGGTACTGAGCCCGGAAAAGCGCCGGCGCATCGCTCGCGAAACCCTGGAGATTTATGCGCCAATCGCCCAGCGCTTGGGCATGAACGATATTCGTATCGAATTTGAAGACCTGGGCTTTGCCGCGCTATATCCGCTACGCCATCGTCGAATCACCGAGGCGCTGAAAGCGACTCGCGGTCCACGCAGGGAACTGGTGGCAGAAATCAAAGACATGCTGGAAACCCGGCTACGGCAATACCAAATCGACGCTACCGTCTCGGGCCGTGAAAAGCATCTCTGGAGCATCTACCAGAAGATGAAAAACAAAAAGCGCTCATTCAAGGATATTACCGACGTCTTCGCCTTTCGGATCGTCGTCGAAAGTGTCGACGATTGCTACCGGGCCCTGGGCCTGATCCACAATCTTTATAAACCCGTATCCGGCGAATTCAAGGACTACATCGCTATTCCAAAATCAAACGGCTATCAATCCCTGCATACCGTTCTGGTTGGGCTGAATGGCGTACCGATCGAGGTGCAGATTCGCACCCATGAAATGGACGCCCTGGCCAATTATGGCATCGCCTCCCACTGGCTCTACAAATCCGGACTGGAAAACGCCGAAGGCAACCAGACCCGAACCAATCGCTGGGTCAAGGGCTTATTGGAAATGCAGGAAAAGGCGGGCGACTCCCTTGAATTTATCGAACACGTAAAAACCGACCTGTTTCCCGAAGAGGTTTATGTTTTCACCCCCAAAGGCCAGATCATAGAACTCCCTGTGGGCGCTACACCGGTGGACTTTGCCTATGCCGTTCACACCCAGGTGGGTGATACCTGTATCGCCTGCGAGATCAACGGCAAACTAAGCCCCCTTTCCCAGGCTCTGGAGAATGGCCAGCGGGTGCGAATCATTACCGCCCGCGGAGCCCAGCCGAACCCCTCCTGGCTTAATTTCGTGCGCTCGGCCAAGGCTCGCAGCGCGATCCGCCATTTCCTGAAAACCCAGCAACACGAGGAATCCGTGGATTTGGGTAAGCGCCTGCTTGACCGGGCCCTGACGAGCTTTGGCTCGAGTTACAAAAAAATCCGTAAATCTCAGATCAAGCACCTGCTCAAGGAAACCGGTGCGCCGTCTTTTGAATCCGTGTTGCAGCAGATCGGGTTAGGCGATCGCATGGCCTACGCCGTTGCGCATGTGCTGCTGCCCCAAACCAAGCGCCAGGCCCATTCCAGCACCGCGCCCGCTTCACCCATCATGGTCGATGGCGCCGATGACCTGGTGACCAGCTACGCGCGCTGCTGCCACCCCATTCCCGGCGATCCGATCCTCGGCCACCTGAGTCCCGGAAAAGGCCTGGTGGTGCACCGAGACACATGTAAAAACCTGGCCGACGTCCGCGGTAACGCGGAAAAATGCATGCCCCTGCAGTGGTCACCGGAAGTCCACGGCGAATTTCCGGTGGAACTGAGGCTGGAGGTCATTTCCGACCGCGGCATTATTGCCACCCTGGCTGCGCGTATCGCCGATCAGGACGCCAGCATCGATCAAATCAGGGTCCATGAACGCGATGCTCACACCAGCCTTGTCGATCTGGTTATCAGCGCTCGGAATCGGTTACACCTGGCCAATATCATGCGGCGGATTCGCAATCTGAAAGCCGTCCAGTCCATTCATCGCGTCAAGAACGAGAGGAGCCGCCATGCCCAATAAAGCCGTTATATCGACCAATCTGGCACCGGCGGCCATCGGCACCTACTCGCAGGCCATCAAGGTTCACAACACCGTGTATTTGTCCGGTCAGATCGCCCTGGTGCCGGACACCATGGCCTTGATCAGCGACGATATCAGTGCGCAGATCAATCAGGTGTTTTGCAATCTCAAAGCGGTTTGCGAGGCTGCCGGTGGCGGCCTCAATAATCTGGTAAAGCTGAATATTTTTCTTACCGATCTGAGCCACTTCGCGAGGGTCAATGAAATCATGGCCCAATACTTTGACACGCCTTACCCGGCGCGCGCCGCCATCGGCGTCAAAGCACTGCCAAAGGATGCTCTGGTTGAAATGGACGGCATTATGGTGGTCTAGCGCTCCGCCAGGCCTTGTTCACACGACCAGGCCCTGTTCACACTAAATGCTACAGAGCCGCCAGGTACGATCGCGCATCAAAGGCCTGCGGTTGCCAGGCGTAACTCGCGCGGGAAGGATGTCGCGGGTGGCCCTGGGCGGTTAGTAGACGCTGGCCATTCGGGCCCAAACAGAACCAGCGGCCTTTCAATTGCTCTACCTCTAACACCAGACGCCGACAGGCTTCGAGCAACCAGGGCCGCATACTGATATCGCCGCCCCAGGCAGCCCAGAAATGAGGCCGTTTCTGTTGCGCTGCCAGTGCCAGCGTAGCCTCAAGGTTGCGCTTGAGTAATCGGTAATCAGCGCGTTGCGGCAATTGCCGCGGGTCGGTGCAGCGTTTGGGGTAGAGGTTGATCAGCACAAATCCATCGTAGCCACATCGCTCGGCGATGCGCGCTACCCTGGTAGCGGTGACATCGGACTTCTCACGATTCGCCGTGCTGGGATTCAGACCGACCACGAACAGCGGTCTCGCGCCGGATTTCCCCAGCAGGAAACGACAGCTGTCATTGCGGTTAGCGAGATAAAGGTCAAACACAAGCGGGGGATCCGGAACGGAACTCAGTCCGGGTAGATAATAAATTCAAGCAGGTTTCGGTCCGGGTCACGGGTATAGACACTGACGCCGCTGTCCCTGCCGCCATTGCGCCCACCAACACGCTCCACCGGCCCGACTTCGATTTCCGCGCCGACTTTTGCCAGTGTCCTGTGCAAATCAGCCTCGGCGCCGGTCCAAACAAAACAGAAATCACCACACCCCGGTCTGGCGCTTGGGCCGCGCAAGGTGAACTTCTCCGTTTGCCAGAGGACGGGGGAGTGCAGATTGATTTTGTTATCGCCGCACTGTACGGAGTAAACCCGGCCACCGTAATCATCACTGATGCCAAAACCCAGACCGCGATAAAAATCCAGCATGGCTTCCACGTCCGCCATGGGGATGGCGACGTGATCAAACCCTTTAATCATCGTTTTTACCTTTACCTGGTGGCTGGCTACCTGGTGGCTGGTTCAGCCCTCAGTCGGGCAACTCGCCCTCGACACCCTCGATCACATACATGTTCGACACGGTCGATTTATGTCGCAATTTCCGCGCCTCGCGGTATTCGGGTGAATCCACCCATTCGCGGGCCCGGGCAAGGCTGTCAAATTTAAGGATTACCGTTCGATTGGGCGAGCAACTGCCTTCGAAAACCTGGGTCTTGCCACCCCGGGCGATGTACTGACCACCAAAGGCTTTGACAATCGGCGGAGCCAGCTCCCGGTATCGGGCATAGAGCTCCGGGTCGGTCACCTTAATGTCAACGACAACATATGCGGGCATTTTACTCTCTCCGTAACGATAAGCTGACAATTTTATACAGGACTCGGAACAGTGCGCCCAGACCTTGGCGGACGCACACTACAGGTTTGCCGCCGGCACCACCAGGCTTTCCGCGAAGCCATCCAGTAAACGATGCATGTCATCGAGACTATCTGCAAAACCCACGACGATGATTTGCGCCACCCCGAGGTCGGCAAAACGCTTGACGGTGTCCAGGTCGCAAGTCGTGTCATAGGGTGAGATAGCGATTTCCAGGTCGTCGAGGCGGCGGCCATGGTCATTCAGCAGGGTCTCGAGTTTCCGCAGCCGCTCGGGCAGCGTCTCGGGCGTCAGGCGATAACCCATCCAGCCCTGACCAAATTCCGCGACCCGGCGCAGGGCCGGATTGCTTTCACCGCCAAAAAACAGGGGGGGATGGGGCCTTTGCACCGGCTTGGGTGACTGCACGCAAGCCGGTAACTGGTAAAATTCGCCGTCAAAACTGGACACCTCATCGCACCAGAGGCTGCGCACCACCCGAAGGTAATCCCGGGTACGACTGCCTCGACGTTCGAACGGGACATTCAGCGCTCCAAATTCTTCCGCCGACCAACCGGTACCGACCCCAACCACCAGGCGCCCGTTTGAAAGTACATCCACGTCGGCGGCCTGCTTGGCGAAATACACGGGATTACGCTGGGGCAAAATCGCTATGCCGGTACCCAGTTTAAGGGTTTTGGTGTGAGCGGCGGCAAAGGTCAGGGCCGTGAAGGGCTCAATAATGCCGGTTTCGGCGCCGAAAGGCGGCACCCCGTCATCACTGTAGGGATACGCTGACCTATAGTTCTGGAAATTGACCACGTGCTCGGCCGCCCACAGATGACTGAAGCCCCGCTCTTCGAGGCCCCTGGCAGTAGCGATCAAAAATTCCGGGCGGGACGCGACGGGCCCGCCAAAAAGCGTCTGCACGCCAATTTTCATAGTTGTACCCCCGTAGTGGTTATTATTTGCCGACCCGCGAACCGCTTCAACCGGTACTACTTAACCGCTGCTACTTAACCGGTAATACGGCCGGCTATATAGCCTGGGCTCGAACTCATATTCTTCCGATCGTTGGTACGCCCGTCAACGCCCAGGGCTTATCTCTCGTAGGAAGCGTGCAGGGACCGCCACGCCACCCGTAACCCACCGTGCGCAAAGGGTGGACGAAAATAGGCGTGCAATTCACCCGCCGGGTTTATCAACACCAGGTTGGGGCTGTGTTGCGCTTCCCGAGGCTCCGCGCCGGAGCCGGACACCGGGCTATAGGGGACTTTCAGAGCACTGGCAAGGGCTATCAATTCGCTTTTCGCGCCAGTCACTCCCATAAAGCTCGGGTCAAAGCTCTGGACATAGGATTTAAGTCTGGTCGGGGTATCGCGATCCGGGTCCACGGTAATCAACACGACCTGGAAAGCCCGTTTAATTTCTGGCTCCAGCTCTTTGTAGGTTTTCGCCAGTTCCGCCAGGGTTGTCGGACAAACATCACCGCAGCTGGTAAATCCGAAAAAAACTACCGACCACTTGCCCGCTAGCTGCCCGGGGCCAAAAGCCTGCTCGTCATGATTACTCAGGGAAAAAGTCGTCAGGGGCTGGGGCTGATCCAGCAGCAGGACCCCGTAGTCCCGCAGTTCATAGGCGTTGAGGATTCGCGGCTGGGTTAACTTGTTGACCAGCGAGGCAAGCGTCAACGCGGCAAAGGCCGATACGCCGATGATCACCAGCCGAATGTTGCGCCGGGTTGTTTTATCGTGCAGCGGTTTATCCATCGTCCCAAGGCAATTCAATCGCTTGCGGCGATGGCGCTGAAACCAGGTAATGATCCAGCAACATGATGGCAAACAGGGCCAGCAGGTAGACGATGGAATATTTGAAGGTCGCCATGCCGAGATCCGGCTTATCGCTAACCTTCAGCATGATGGCCCAGTAGAGAAAACCAGCGCCCAGGACCAGGGCCCCCAGCAGATACAACCAGCCGCTCATACCCACCAGCCAGGGCAGCACTGTCACGGGAATCAACACTATCGTGTAGAGCAGGGTATGCAGCTTGGTATAGCGCTCACCATGGGTCACCGGCAGCATGGGGACCTCGGCTTCGGCGTATTCTGCCTTACGATGCAGGGCCAGCGCCCAGAAATGGGGTGGCGTCCAGGTAAATACGATCAGTACCAACAGCAGGGCATGGGGATGGATGTCATTGGTGACCGCCGTCCAGCCCAGGAGCGGTGGCGCGGCGCCAGCCAGGCCACCGATAACGATGTTTTGTGGCGTCGCCCGCTTCAAAAAAACCGTGTACACCACAGCATACCCCACCAGGGAAGCGAATGTCAGCCAGGCGGTCAGGGCATTGATGTAAATCAGCAGAATCGCCATCCCGGCAAGCCCCAGGGCCCCGGCAAAAAAAGCTGCCTGGAAGGGTTCGACGCGGCCCTGGGCAACCGGACGATTCAGGGTGCGAGCCATTTTCAGATCGATCCGTCGATCCACCAGATGATTCACCGTTGCCGCCGAAGCAGCACAAAGCGCGATACCGAGATTGCCCAGAATCAGGACATCCAGCGGCACCATGCCGGGAACCGCGAGAAACATACCGATCAATGAAGTGACGATCATTACCGCCACTACCGCCGGTTTGCATAGCTCCAAAAAGTCGCGCCAGCCTGGGCGCACGAGTTTTAGGTTCACGCTAGTCATTTACCGCATCGCTTCCAGGGTTTGTAGCTGTCCAGATTCTGGCCCCCATCGTCACCAGGCTGAGCAGCAAAAGTGCCGCACCGGCATTATGCAAAACCGCCAGCGGTAAAGGAATGGCGAGCAATACATTACCAACGCCAAGGCTCACCTGCACCAGCAGGAGTACGAAAATAATCGATGCGAGCCGGGTAACGCGGGGCTCGCCCACGTAAGCCAATGCCAGACACAGACCGGACAGATAAAAAAAGGTCAACAAAGCACCCAGCCGATGCGCAAAGTGAATCGCCACTCGCGCCTCATTGGTCATCAGGCCACCAAGATAGTTGGGACCGATATGTTGAAAGATATTAAACCCCTCGGCGACATCCATGGGCGGCCACCATTGGCCCTGGCAGCGGGGGAGGTCGGGGCAGGCAAAAGCCGCGTAATTGGAGCTAAGCCAGCCCCCCAATCCGATCTGAATAAACACGATTAGCACCGCGGCTACCAGCCAGTAGCGCAAACGAAACAGTCGCTCGCGGACCGTCTCCGGCAGCACCCAGCGATTATTACCCAGCCGCAGAGCCAGCAACCAGATCAAGGCAAATACACTCATGCCGCCGAGCAGGTGAACCGTCACCACCTGGGGCCAGAGTTTCAGAGTAACCGTCCACATACCGAACAGACCTTGCCAGACCACCAGAAACAGAAGCAACAAGGGCAAACGGAACGGAAAACTGCGCAAATCTCGACATTTCCAGGCCAGCACCGCCAGACCGACGATAATCAGCCCGAGACTGGTGGCGAAATAGCGATGCACCATTTCCGGCCAGGTTTTGTCCAGCTCGACTTTTGAGTCGGGAAAGCGCTGCTCGGCTCTGCTTATTTCATGGGCCTCTTTTGGCCAAAGCAGGTGACCATAACAACCCGGCCAGTCCGGGCACCCCAGACCCGCGTCAACCAGGCGAGTGAACGCCCCCAGGCCCACGACCATCGCCGCCAGGAAGGTTCCCAGAAGCGCCAGCCGATGCGCGAGCCGGGTTCGCCTGGCCAGGGTTTCTTTGTGAGTATCTCGCATGATGCTTGCTCTAGTTCGGGTCGGGGGAATATTTCAGCAAGTGACGAAGGTCTTCCAGCATGTCGGAACCCTGGTGTTCGGGTGTGTAGTACATCATCAGATCACCGCGCTGGTCGGCCAGAAATAGCCTGAGCCTGCCGGCTTGCCAGTCAGCGTTGGTGGGCGCTAACAGTTCGCTGAAGGCCTGCGGGTCAGCCGAGACAAGTCTCAGGTAGGTATGCTCACGGGTCAGAAATTGTTGCGATGAGTCATCCAGGGCAGCGCCCAGATTCAACAACACCCGTTCAACGCGGTGCGTGTTTTTATCCAGGCGGATATGGACCTGGCGGGACACGTACAACAGCTCCCGACAGGCCCGATCACAGCCATCGGTAATTGGAATAATCATCCGCCACTTTGGTTTCAGCGCGGACCAGGTCAGGGGCTCACCATCTTGGTAAGCGGCGATCCCGGTAATTGGCATCGCTGGTGTCACCAGCACACCTTTGTTACTGGTACCCAACAAATCCAGCAAACGGGCTTTCTCCGCTTCGTCCCTGGGCATCAGCAAAAAAGCGCCCGCAAAGACCGCGACCAGCGGCAAAATGATGAGCCATAACTGCACCTTGCTGGCGGGTTGTTGTGCTTCATTCATAGTTGACATCCGTCTAGCTCAGCGCCCGCGTCGCAAGACCTGGCTTAAATTTGAGTTGGCAAAGAGCGTCAAAACCAACAGCACGATTGCCATCGTAAACCACTGCACCGCGTAAGCGATATGCTTCTCTGGTTGTACGTTGACCAGTATCCAGTGCTTATCAAATAACTGCTCGGGGCTGTTTGGGGCGCCCGGATCGGTGACTCTGAGGACATAGGGGTATACCGGCAGTCCCAGTTTCCTTTCAATTTTTTCAAGCTCTATTTTTTGGATTATCAGCGGCCAGCTATCCTCCGGCCAAGGCACATCTTTTAACACCAGCTTTTGCTTCGCGCGAGTGTGCAAATAGCCTGTCGCAATCTGACTTTGCATTGGCGGGATTTCGGGCAACTTGCCGCGGTCAATGCCCGCCGCAACCCAGCCCCGGTTCAGCAACAGCCACTGGCTGGCTCCGTTCACGTCAACGAGCATGGGCGTCAACACCTCATAGCCAGGCCGTCCGCGGCGCACTTGATTGTCTTCAAGAAATGTCCGTTCATTGTCGATTCGCCCCTGCGCCTGGACGTTGGCAAATTGTCGTTCAGCGTCTGGGGGAAGACTCCCCAGCGCAACTGCCGGCGCGTTTATCCGTTGCTCCCTGGCCTGGAGTATTTGTCGCTTCTCCTCCGCCCTGGACAGCTGCCAGAACCCCAGGAAAAGCATCAACGGCAGAAAAACCGCGGTAAAGACGAGTACCTTCAAATTCAGGCGCCAGCCAAACGCCGCGCGGATTTGTTCCGGAGTCGACTGCATCTATGTTTTAATCCGCCTCGAAAGAAGTCAAAACCAAATTCCGAGGCACCGGCCCATGTGGTTAAAAGTCTTCATTGTAGTGCTGTTTATAGGCGTTATCATAAGCCTGAGCAGCGCGCTGGTATTCCTGATGAAAGACGTGGGCAATCCGCGCAAAAGAACTTTGTATGCGTTAGGCGTCAGGGTCAGCCTAGCCGCTGCTCTGGTCGCGGCCGTGGTCTATGGCATCTACTCGGGCCAGCTATCGAGCAAAGCACCTTGGGACAGGCAGCTACACCCTAGCAGAATGGAAAGTACCGAAGGGCAGGAGCAGTCTTTTAACAATGCCGGCAAAAGCCGTTGACTTCGCAAGGCTCGTGTTAAAAAAGGCCAGGGAGTTCCTGGCCTTTTTTGTACCTGACGGTCAACTACCTTTGATTGCGTTGCATAGCCACCATGCTTTTCTCAAAAAGCCGCACCAACCATAACCAGCACAGCGCCCAGGCGCGCTGGCCTAGCCTAGCACGTAGACAAAGATAAACAGGCCCAGCCAGACCACATCGACAAAGTGCCAATACCAGGAACTTGCCTCGAATCCGAACTGATCGTCGGCGGAAAAATGCCCTTTGAGTCCACGGATCAGCTGTATGAGGAGCATGAAGGTTCCCAGCGTGACGTGGAAACCGTGAAAGCCCGTCAACATAAAAAAAGTGGTGCCATAAATACCGGATTTCAGCGTTAGCCCCATTTCCACGTACGCTTCATGATATTCAATATACTGAATAATCAGGAATGAAATTCCCAGTAATACTGTCAGGCCCAGCCAGGCATTGAACTTGCCTCGCAGATTGTGCTTCATGGCATGGTGGGCAAAATGTACCGTGACGCTGGAAGACAGGAGGATCACTGTATTCCAAAGTGGCAGCCAACCCAAAAAACCGCTCCAACCTGGAAAACCCATATTTTCATGGGGGCCGACAAACTTTTCTCCGCCCACCACCTGATCGGGCGTGGTCATCAGCGGCCACTCCGCCTGAAAACCGGGCCATACCAGGCTGATCATGTCGCTTTTTTCACCCTCTCCCGAGAGCCAGGGCATGACGTAAATCCTGACATAAAACAAAGCGCCGAAAAATACGGCGAAAAACATCACCTCCGAGAAAATAAACCAGCTCATGCCCCAGACATAGGAGCGCTTCAACCGGGGACTGGTCAGGCCAGCCATATTCTCCTTGATGACGGTGCTGAACCAGAGGTAAAACATCACGATCAGCAACGCAAAACCGAGCGTAAGCACTATCATGCCCCTGCCTTGCACAGCCAGTCCACCGCCGACAGCCAGCAAGCCCATTGCGAGAGCGGTCATTACCGGATAGGCGCTCTGCTCGGGGATGTAATAGTTAGAGTCTGATGACATGGTATCTCTCCAGTATTTCGCGAATATTGTCGCGGCATCTTTCCAATTTAATGTTCGGTTTGATCATGTACTAGTTTAGCGACGCCAGCGTTTCATCCTGCTTGTCATTCATCTTGGTGATATCGAACAGGGTGTACGACAACGTAATCGTGTTGACGCTGGCTGGCAGTTCCGGGTCGACGATAAACACCAGCCCCATGTTTGTCTCTTCACCAGCTTTTAGCGGCTGCTGATTAAAGCAAAAGCATTCGGTTTTGTGAAAGTAAGGCGCCGCACTGGCGGGCGCCACATTCGGTATCGCCTGAGCGATCATGTCCCGGCGTGTCGGGTTGCGGGCGTAAAATTTCACTGCCGTCGATTCACCGGGGTGCACCTTGACCTGATATTCAAGGGGGGAAAAATCCCAGGGCATCGCGCCATTATTAGTGGCGACGAACTGAACCCTCACCACTCGCTCGCTATCGACTACCTGCTCTCCGCTCGGTTGGTACTGGCCCGCGGTCTTTCCGCCTATCCCCGCGATTTCACAAAAGACATCGTAGAGCGGCGGCATCACAAATACCGCGAAAGCAAACATCAGCGGCACTGCTATCAGTAACTTGAGCGTCGTTGTGCGAACCGGGTTGGAGCTCATGCGCGTACTGACCCCGGTCCTACTTGACTTCCGGTGGAGTGCTAAACGAATGGTAGGGCGGGGGCGAAGGCAGCGTCCATTCCAGGCCTTCGGCGCCCTCCCAGGTTTTTGCCTGAGGCGCCGGGGTACCCGCCACTATGGTGCGAATCACGTTGTACAGGAACAGAATCTGGGCCGCGCCATAGATAAAGGCGCCCGCGGTCGACACCATGTTCCACTCGGTGAATTGCAGAGCGTAATCCGCATAGCGTCGAGGCATGCCCGCCAGGCCGAGGAAATGCTGGGGGAAGAAAGTAACATTGAAGCCGATGAAGGCAAGCCAGAAGTGGGTCTTGCCCATGGCTTCG
>JBECKV010000011.1:0-9647 GCA_040235495.1 Porticoccaceae bacterium | reverse complement strand
TTGGCGCTTGAAAGGTCGGTAATCGGCCCAATATAGCGCTTAACCATTAGCACTGGGGGATATTGTGTCAACTGAGGAAAAAAGTCCTGAAGACAAGTTCGCGGCAGCACGCAATGGTTCCCGGGATGACGCTTTGAATCAAGCCGGGGAAGGTATCCCGGAAGGGGACGCCGGACAACAGGAAACCCAGGAACAGGAAACCGGGCCTGAAGCGGATCCGGACCTGGAGGCGCTGGAAGCGCAACTCCGGGAAGCCAGGGACCAGACATTGCGAGTGCAGGCGGAAATGCAAAATCTGCGACGCAGGGTCGATAGGGACATCGAAAACGCCCACAAATATGCTTTGGAAAACTTCGTCGGCGAGTTATTGCCAGTGGTCGACAATCTGGAACGCGGACTGGCCACCGTTGCCGAGGCAACGGACGCTGAAAGCGAGGCGCAAAAGGCTATTCGGGAAGGCGTGGAATTAACGCTGAAAAGTTTTCTCGACGTACTGGCGCGCAACAAGGTTGAAACCCTTGATCCTGCCGGTCAGCCCTTTGACCCTCGGTTTCATCAGGCGATGACCATGGCGCCCCACCCCGAGATCGCTGCTAATACAGTGATTGAAGTCTTTCAAAAAGGCTACTTGCTCAACGGGCGCCTGGTTCGGCCGGCCATGGTCGTGGTGTCCAGAGGGGCGGAAGGGCAGGGCGAGACCTAGAAGGCAACGGGACGCAAGGCGTCCTTGAAATTCGTCCCTTGGCGCCAATATAGGGTAAGTAATCTCAACGTAACACGTTTGACAAGTGGAGAGTGCCGAAATGGGCAAAATAATTGGAATTGACCTCGGAACCACAAATTCCTGCGTGGCTGTCATGGAGGGCGATAAACCCAAGGTGATCGAAAACGCCGAAGGCGCGCGCACCACACCATCCATCGTCGCGTTTGCCGACGACAATGAGGTTCTGGTCGGCCAGTCCGCCAAGCGCCAGTCAGTGACCAATCCCTCGAACACGCTATTTGCGGTCAAGCGATTGATCGGACGTCGTTTTCAGGACGAGGTGGTGCAAAAAGACATCGCCATGGTGCCCTACAAAATCGTCAAGGCCGACAACGGCGACGCCTGGGTGGAAGTCAATGGCGAAAAAAAGGCGCCTCCGCAGATTTCCGCTGAAGTGCTGAAAAAGATGAAAAAGACCGCCGAGGATTACCTGGGCGAAAAAGTCACCGAGGCCGTGGTCACGGTGCCGGCTTATTTTAATGACAGCCAGCGCCAGGCGACCAAGGATGCCGGCAGGCTCGCCGGTCTGGATGTCAAGCGTATTATCAACGAGCCCACCGCGGCAGCGCTGGCCTACGGCCTGGACAAGAGCGGCGGCGACCATGTGGTCGCGGTTTATGATCTCGGCGGTGGTACCTTCGATATCTCAATTATCGAAATTGCCGACGTCGATGGCGAAACCCAGTTTGAAGTGCTGTCCACCAATGGTGATACCTTCCTGGGTGGCGAGGATTTCGACCTGTGTCTGATCGATTACCTGGCCGGCGAGTTCAAAAAGACCAGCAGCGTTGATCTGAAAGGGGACCCGCTGGCCATGCAGCGGCTCAAGGAAGCGGCCGAAGACGCCAAGATCGAGCTGTCGTCGAGTCAACAGACCGAAGTGAATCTGCCCTATATCACCGCGGACGCCACGGGACCGAAGCACCTGGTGGTCAAGCTGACTCGTGCCAAGCTCGAATCCCTTGTTGAAAACCTGGTGGAGCGCTCCCTCGGGCCGGTAAAAACAGCGCTCAAGGACGCCGGCAAGTCCGCGTCTCAGATCGACGAAGTGATCCTGGTGGGTGGCCAGACGCGCATGCCTCTGGTGCAAAAGAAAGTCAGCGACTTTTTTGGCAAGGAGCCGCGCCGGGATGTTAACCCCGATGAAGCCGTTGCCGTGGGCGCGGCCATTCAGGGTGCGGTGCTCTCCGGTGATGTCACCGATGTGTTGTTGCTTGACGTGACACCCCTGACCCTGGGTATTGAAACCATGGGTGGCGTGGCGACACCGCTGATTGAGAAAAACACCACGATTCCG
The DNA here is from genome assembly GCA_040235495.1 of Porticoccaceae bacterium. Lineage (GTDB taxonomy): Bacteria > Pseudomonadota > Gammaproteobacteria > Pseudomonadales > Porticoccaceae > HB2-32-21. The sequence continues at coordinate 7,587 of JBECKV010000011.1, read as the reverse complement.
ACCAAGAAATCGCAGATTTTTTCGACTGCCGATGACAACCAGTCCGCCGTCACCATTCACGTGGTGCAAGGTGAGCGCAAGCAGGCGGCCCAGAACAAGTCACTGGGGCGTTTTGACCTGGCTGATATCCCGCCCGCGCCCAGAGGGATGCCCCAGATCGAAGTCTCCTTCGATATCGACGCCAACGGTATTCTTAATGTCTCGGCCAGGGACAAGGCCACGGGTAAGGAACAGTCCATCGTCATCAAGGCCTCTTCCGGGTTGTCCGATGAGGAAATCGAAAAAATGATCAAGGATGCCGAGGCCAACGCCGAAAGCGATCAGAAGTTCGAAGCGCTGGTGCAGGCGCGTAATAGCGCTGACGGCCTGGCTCATGCGGCAAAAAAGACGCTCAACGAGGCTGGTGACAAAGCCACTGCCGAGGACAGGGAAAACATAGAAGCGGCGATCAGGGCGGTCGAGGATGCCGTGGCCGGCGATGACAAGGACGCCATTGATGCGGCGGCGGCGGCACTGTCGGAGGCATCGGCCGGATTGGCGCAAAGACTCTATACGGAGCAGGCCCAACAGGCCGAGGCCGGGGCATCGACCGAGAGTGACGATTCCGGGTCGAGTGAGGATGTGGTCGATGCCGAGTTTGAGGAAGTGGACGAAAACGAAAGAAAATAGTGCTTGCCTGAGGCGTCGGCGTTTGAGCTTTTGACAAACGCAGGTCCTAGGAACCTGCGTTTTGTCATATCTGAGTTGGCCCCAGGAGGGGCGGTTAGAGCCGATATGAAACGGAGCAGGAGTGAAGAGTGGAGCCCCGTCAATGTTGATTAAAAACTGAGCAAACCATGTCGAAGCGGGATTATTACCAAGTCCTGGGTGTGTCGCGCAGCGCCGACGAAGGTGAAATAAAAAAGGCCTATCGACGTATCGCCCAAAAAAACCACCCCGACCGCAACCCGGATAGTCCAGAGGCCGAAGAAAAATTCAAAGAGGCCACCGAGGCCTATGAAATTCTATCTGATGCGGACAAAAGAGCCGCTTACGATCAGTTCGGTCACGACGGTGTAAGTGGCCAGGGTGGTTTTGGTGGCGCCGGATTCAGCGATATTTTCGGTGATGTTTTTGGCGACATCTTTGGTGGTCGCGGGGGGCGTGGAGGTCGTGGCGGGCCCGCCAGGGGTTCGGATCTGCGCTACGACCTTGAACTCAGCCTTGAACAGGCGGCCCACGGGACGCAAACCAAAATCAGGGTGCCGACGCTGGTTGCCTGCGAGGAATGCGACAGTAGTGGTGCGCGCAAGGGGACCGCGCCCAAAACCTGTGGCGCCTGTAACGGGGTCGGGCAAATTCGGCGCTCCCAGGGCCTGTTTGCCGTCCAGCAAACCTGTCCCCAGTGTCGCGGTCGGGGCAACATTATCACCGATCCCTGCAATAAATGTTATGGCCGGGGTCGGGTTGAGGAACAGAAAACCCTGTCCGTGAAGGTTCCGGCAGGAGTCGATAGCGGTGACCGGATACGGTTATCGGGCGAAGGCGAAGCGGGCCCGGCCGGGGGACCACCCGGGGATTTGTACGTCCAGGTGGTGGTCAAACCCCATCCCATCTTTCAGCGTGACGGCGCTAACCTCTACTGTGAAGTACCTATTTCATTCGTTGATGCAGCCCTCGGCGGCGAACTGGAAGTGCCAACGCTGGATGGTCGGGTGAAACTCAAGGTGCCACCGGAAACCCAAACCGGCAGGCTGTTTCGTATGCGTGGTAAGGGCGTGACTCCTGTGCGTGGCGGCCTCCAGGGTGATTTACTGTGCCGCGTAGTGCTGGAAACCCCGGTTAAACTCAATTCCAGACAGAAGCATCTGTTGAAAGAGTTTCAGGATTCGTTGGACAATGATAAGCACTCGCCGCGTAAAAGCACCTGGTTTGAGGGTGTGAAGAACTTCTTTGAAGGCTTCGGGGCCTAGTGCATGGCCTCCAGGATTCCGTGGCAATCGCGGGAAATAAACCATGATTAGAATAGCCGTAGCCGGTGCCGGCGGTCGCATGGGCCGCACGCTGATCGAAGCCATAGCCCTTCGTGAAGGGCTGACCTTGAGTGCCGCGCTGGAACAGCCCCGCAGTTCATTGCTCGGTGCCGACGCCGGCGAGTTAGCAGGCCTGGGTCGCAACGGTATCGCGCTTGTCGGGGATCTGGCCGCGGTGATCGATGATTTTGATGTATTGATCGATTTCACCGCGCCTGCGGCGACAGCGGCTAATGCCGCGCTATGCGCCAGCGCCGGCAGGAGAATAGTAGTCGGCACCACCGGTTTTAGTCCGGAACAAAAAGCGCGGGTATTGGCCGCGGCACAGTCCACGGCCTTGTGTATGGCTTCGAATTTCAGCACCGGGGTCAACCTGTGCTTCAAATTGCTGGATCTGGCCGCCCGGGTACTGGGCAACGACGTCGATATTGAGATTTGCGAAGCTCATCACCGACACAAGGTCGACGCCCCGTCGGGTACCGCCCTGAGCATGGGTCAGGTGGTGGCTGATGCCCTTGGTCGGGATCTCGACCAGGTCGCGGTCTATGGCCGCGAGGGCCAGACCGGTGCGCGCAAGGGCGACACTATCGGTTTCGCCACCATTCGCGCGGGCGATATCGTCGGTGATCACACCGTGATGTTTGCCGCCGAGGGTGAGCGCGTCGAAATTACCCACAAGGCATCGAGCCGCATGTCGTTTGCCCGGGGCGCGGTGCGGGCCGCGGACTGGCTGTCCGATAAATCTCCGGGTCTCTATGACATGCAGGATGTACTCGGTCTGAAGTGATTGCCGTTGTCCAGCGCCGTCGCGGTGGGTGGTCGCGCTGGACACCCACCGAGTGATGGACTAGAATGTCGCCTCAGGCTTGGCGGCGTCAGAAAACCGAAGAGCCGGGCCTGGTGACGCACTGGGTGGGGCTCAATCAGGAAAGGCCAGCAGCAACTTAAAGAGCGAGATGAAACAATAAGTTCATCTCGCTTTTTTATAAGCTCAAATCCCCGGCCACCGCTGTGGGCCCGCGCGGGAGAGTAGCAATTACCTCACGTTCGTTGCCGGCTAAATCGATACCCAAAACTGGCATTACGAAGGAGTTCCTACTTGAACCAGCGTCCCCGCCCACCCGCAGTTCTGGCCTTGGCTGACGGGTCCGTTTTTAATGGGACGGCAATTGGCGCCTTGGGCACGGTCAGTGGTGAAGTGGTCTTTAACACGGCCATGACCGGGTACCAGGAAATACTGACCGACCCCTCCTATGCACGCCAGATCGTCACCCTGACCTATCCCCATATTGGCAATGTCGGCGTTAACCCCGAAGACGAGGAATCCACGGGTCTGTGGGTTTCGGGCCTGGTGATCAGGGATTTACCTCCCATCCGCAGTAATTTTCGCAGCACGGAAAGTCTCGACGACTATCTCAGGCGCCGCAATGTCGTCGCGATCGCCGATATTGATACGCGGCGATTGACCCGGATCCTGAGGGAAAAAGGTGCGCAAAATGGCGCTATATGCGCCTTTGAAAATGATCATGTCGAGTCCGGAATCGACCGGGCTCTCGCCGCTGCCAGGGCCTTCGCCGGCCTGGCGGGGATGGATCTGGCCCGGGAAGTTACCACCGACAAGGCTTATGAGTGGACTGCCGGTGTCTGGCGCCTCGGTCAGGCCGCGGAGCATGCGACGACTGCCGAAACCCGGCCCGCTTATCGGGTGGTGGCCTACGACTACGGCGTCAAGCACAATATTCTGCGCAAGCTGGTCGAACGTGGCTGCGCATTGACGGTGGTTCCCGCCCAGACGCCGGTGGAGGATGTCCTGGCCCTGTCTCCGGACGGTGTGTTTTTATCCAACGGTCCCGGTGATCCCGAGCCCTGCGATTACGCGATTGCGGCGATCAGGGTGTTGCTTGAAAAAGACATCCCCCTGTTCGGTATTTGTCTGGGACATCAGTTGCTGGCGCTGGCGTCCGGGGCGCGAACCGTAAAAATGAAATTTGGCCATCATGGCGCTAACCATCCGGTCCACAACCTGGATGATGGCACGGTGCTGATTACCAGCCAAAATCACGGCTTTACCGTCGACGAAAAAAACCTGCCGGACAATTTGCGGGTGACCCATCGTTCGCTGTTTGACGGCTCACTGCAGGGAATTGCTCGTCGGGACAAGCCTGCTTTCAGTTTTCAGGGGCACCCGGAAGCCAGCCCTGGACCTCATGAAGCCGCGGCTCTTTTTGATCACTTTATCGAGCTTATGGCTCGCCGGAAAAATCGGTAATCAGCACCCATGCCCAAACGTAGTGATATCGAAAGCATCCTGATTCTTGGGGCGGGGCCCATCGTTATCGGTCAGGCCTGTGAGTTCGATTATTCCGGCGCCCAGGCCTGCAAGGCCCTGCGTGAAGAAGGTTTCCGGGTCATCCTGGTCAACTCCAATCCGGCGACGATCATGACTGACCCGGCCATGGCCGATGCCACCTACATCGAGCCAGTGGAGTGGCGCACGGTGGCGGCGATTATCGACAAGGAACGCCCGGATGCCCTGCTGCCGACCATGGGGGGCCAAACCGCTTTGAATTGCGCGCTGGACCTGGCACGGGAAGGCGTACTTGAGCAGTTCGGTGTGGAAATGGTCGGTGCTACCCGCGAGGCCATAGACAAAGCAGAGGATCGGGAAAAGTTTGATCAGGCGATGCGCGGAATTGGCCTGGAGACACCCAATTCGCGCATCGTTCACAGCCTCGAGGAGGCGCAGCAGGTCCCCGATGTGTTTGGCTTTCCCTGCATCATTCGTCCCTCTTTCACCATGGGCGGATCCGGCGGTGGTATTGCCTACAATCGCGAGGAGTTCGAGGAAATCTGTAAACGTGGCCTCGATCTCTCGCCCACCAATGAGCTGCTTATCGACGAATCCCTGATCGGCTGGAAGGAATACGAAATGGAGGTGGTGCGGGATCGCAACGATAACTGCATCATCATCTGCTCGATCGAAAACCTCGACCCGATGGGTATTCATACCGGGGACTCGATTACCGTGGCGCCGGCGCAGACCCTCACGGACAAGGAATACCAGATCATGCGTAATGCCTCCCTGGCGGTATTACGCGAGATCGGCGTTGAGACGGGCGGTTCCAACGTGCAGTTCGCGGTCAACCCCGAAACCGGCCGCCTGGTGGTGATCGAGATGAACCCGAGGGTATCCCGCTCCTCGGCCCTGGCGTCCAAGGCGACGGGTTTTCCGATTGCCAAAATTGCCGCCAAGCTGGCCATTGGCTACACCCTGGATGAGTTGAGCAATGATATTACCGGCGGCGCCACCCCCGCGTCATTCGAGCCGAGCATAGACTACGTGGTGACGAAAATACCACGCTTTGCCTTTGAGAAATTTGTCCAGGCCAATCCGCTGCTGACCACCCAGATGAAGTCGGTGGGAGAGGTGATGGCCATTGGTCGATCATTTCAGGAGTCCCTGCAAAAAGCATTGCGGGGGCTGGAAGTGGATAGCGCCGGTTTCGAGAGCAAGGTGGATTTGCTCGGCCCCGACGCCGAGGCTGAAATTCGGCAGCAGTTGAGCGCTCCCGGCGCCGAACGTATCTGGTATGTGGGCGACGCATTTCGCGCCGGTATGAGTGTTGAGGATGTTTTCAGACTGACAGCCATCGACCCCTGGTTTCTGGTGCAGATCGAAGAACTGATCCAGTTGGAGCAGCAGCTGGTTGATAGTGGCAGGCTCGAAGCGCTGGATGCCGACGCCATGTTCCAGCTGAAACGTCGGGGCTTTGCCGACAAGCGCCTCGCGGCTCTGTTGGGCGTGACCGAAGCTCGGGTACGTGAATATCGCCTGCAACTGGGAGTGCGTCCGGTTTACAAACGAGTCGATACCTGTGCCGCGGAGTTCGCTACCGATACTGCGTACATGTACTCGACCTACGAAGAGGAATGCGAGGCCGCGCCGTCGACGCGGGACAAAATCCTGGTGCTCGGCGGTGGTCCCAACCGCATTGGCCAGGGTATCGAGTTCGATTACTGTTGTGTGCACGCGGCGCTGGCCATGCGTGAGGACGGCTACGAAACCATCATGGTCAACTGCAACCCGGAAACCGTGTCCACCGATTACGATACCTCGGACCGACTGTATTTCGAGCCGGTGACTCTGGAGGATGTGCTGGAAATCGTCGAGGTTGAGAAGCCCAGGGGCGTCATCGTCCAGTTTGGCGGGCAGACTCCCCTGAAGCTGGCGCGAGCCCTGGAGCGCGCCGGAGTGCCCATTATCGGCACTACGCCCGATGCCATCGACCGGGCCGAGGATCGTGAACGTTTCCAGCGGATGATTCAGGACCTGGGCCTGCTGCAACCGTCCAACGCCACGGTCAGGTCAGTGGATGAGGCTGTCGCCGGGGCCACGGACATCGGTTACCCGCTGGTGGTGAGGCCGTCCTATGTACTCGGTGGCCGGGCCATGGAAATTGTATACAGTGACGAGGAGCTGTTGCGTTATATGCACAGCGCCGTGCAGGTCTCCGAGGATTCACCGGTTTTGCTTGACCGCTTTCTGTCGGCGGCGATTGAAGTGGATATCGACGCGGTATCGGATGGCAAGGACGTGGTAATCGGCGCGATCATGCAGCATATTGAACAGGCGGGTATCCATTCGGGAGATTCCGCCTGTTCCCTGCCGCCCTACAGTTTGCCGGAATCGGTGCAGGAGAAGATGCGGGCGATGGTCAGGGCGATGGCTCTGGAGCTGGGGGTGAAAGGCCTGATGAATGTTCAGCTGGCCTGGCAGGATGACGAAATCTATGTCATCGAGGTGAACCCGAGAGCGTCACGAACCGTGCCATTCGTCTCCAAAAGCATTGGTGTTTCCCTGGCGAAAATCGCTGCTCGCTGCATGGTCGGGCGAACCCTGGCCGAGCAGGGGGTGATTTCTGAAGTGGTGCCGAAACATTTCTCGGTCAAGGAAGCGGTATTTCCCTTCAACAAGTTTCCGGGTATCGACCCCATTCTCGGTCCCGAAATGAAATCCACCGGTGAAGTCATGGGCGTGGGCGAAACATTCGCCGAGGCCTACGCCAAGGCCCAGCTGGGCGCCGGCGATGAAATTCCCACGGCCGGGACCGCGTTTATCAGTGTCCGCGACCCGGACAAGGCTGGTGTCGCCGATATCGCGCGTCGATTGCAGGCCTTGGGCTTTTCCCTGGTTTGTACCAGTGGCACGGCCAGCGTCATTAGGGAGGCCGGACTTGATGTGGTGGTGGTGAATAAGGTAAAAGAAGGGCGTCCCCACGTTGTCGATATGATTAAAAACGATAAAATCGACCTGATTATCAATACTACCGAGGGCAGGAAGGCCATCATTGATTCAGCGGCAATTCGTTCCAGCGCTGAAGCCGCCGGCATTTATTACACTACGACCCTGGCCGGTGGAAATGCGGTCTGCATGGCGCTTGAACACGGTGGCCGGTTGCGAGTGAGAAAACTCCAGGATCTGACCGTTTCCGGCTGATAAAGGATAGACCATGACCAAAATCCCGCTCACCATCGAGGGCGAAGCCGCCCTGCGCAAGGAACTCGAGCAGTTGAA
>JBECKV010000038.1:0-4717 GCA_040235495.1 Porticoccaceae bacterium | reverse complement strand
TCGCAACGGGCCCAGGCCCGTATCGGGGTGATGCGCGCCACCAGCGATGGTTTCGTGATCGCCGAGGAAGATCTGAAACTGCGCGGCCCCGGCGAGGTGCTGGGCACACGCCAGACCGGCGAGTTGAACCTGCGTATCGCCAATCTGGAGCGCGACGCCCACCTGCTCGACTCGGTAAAAACCACCGCCGCCAGGCTGATGGCCGGCCATCCCGACTTGATCAATCCGATTATTCGTCGCTGGCTGGGAGAAAGGGAGCGGTACGGCCAGGTATAAGCCGGTCAAATTTCTGGCTTTTCCCGCGCCTGCCCTTTTGCCTCCGCCAAGCTATGACTGGGGAGCTTCGGGTTTTATACTGAAACCTGCTTCCCGGGGGACGAACGATGGCCATCACCAACCCGCTGTACCAATTGCTCGGCAAGTCGCCGATCAAGCCCTTGCAGGAACACATGACCGAAACCGTGCGTTGTGCCGAGTTACTGGAGGATTTTTTTCAGGCCTCTCTCAATAATGACTGGGCCAGTGCCGAAGCGATATATGATCGCATTTGCGCCCGCGAAATCCGCGCCGACGAATTAAAAAAGCAATTGCGCCTGCATTTACCCAAGAGCTTTTTCATGCCGGTATCGCGCGGCGATCTGCTCGAGCTGCTGTCGGTGCAGGACCACATCGCCAATGACGCACGGGATATCGCCGGGTTGATGCTGGGCCGTAAAACCGTGATTCCGGGGGGGCTCAGTGAAAAGATCATCGAGTTTCTCAAGGCCAGCATACTGACCACCCAGCAGGCCCTGAAAGCCATTGACGAACTCGATGAGCTGCTGGAGACCGGCTTTAGTGGTCAGGAGATCTCCTTTATTGAAAAGTTGATCGAGGAATTAGCGCACTACGAACAGCGCACCGATACCCTGGAAAGGGAAATCCGCGGTCAGTTGTTTGCTGTGGAGACGCAGCTGCCGCCGGTCGATGTGATATTTCTTTACAAGATCATCGATCAGATCGGCGAGCTGGCGGACAACGCCGAGCGGGTTGGCGGTCGCCTGCAACTGCTGCTGGCCCGCTGACTACTGAAACCGGCGTTCCAGACCTCCTTCCATATAAGTTTCCAAGCTTTTCAGGGCACCCTCGCATTATGACTATTCTTGCTGAACACGGGTTTTTAATCCTGAGCCTTGCCTGCGCCTTCGGTTTTTTCATGGCCTGGGGCATAGGCGCCAATGATGTTGCCAACGCCATGGGCACCTCCGTGGGCTCGAGGGCACTCACCGTTACCCAGGCCATTTTGATCGCCATGGTGTTCGAGTTTCTCGGTGCCTATCTGGCGGGCGGCGAGGTGACTTCCACCATCCGCAACGACATCATCGATACCGGAGCCATCACCGACCGACCCGAGCTACTGGTCTTTGGCATGATGGCATCGCTGCTGGCAGCCGGCTTATGGCTGTTGATTGCAAGTTTCAAGGGCTGGCCGGTATCCACCACCCACTCCATCGTCGGCGCCATCATTGGCTTCGCCGCCGTGGGTATTTCCACCGACGCGGTGCACTGGAGCAAGGTAGGGGAAATTGGCGCCAGTTGGGTGATTTCGCCGCTGATGGCCGGGGCAATGTCCTATGCCCTGTTTAAAAGCGTCCAGGTGCTCATCCTCAACCATGAAGATCACTTCGCCCGAGCCAAGCGTTATATCCCTTTTTACATGTTCGCCGTCGGCTTTCTCATGGCAATGGTCACCCTGCTCAAGGGCCTCAAGCATGTATTCAAGGATGCCGATATAAACCTGGGTTTCGCGCAAAGCGCGGCCTGGGCGTCGCTGGTGGGCCTGGTCGTTGCCATCATTGGCGTCATCTTTCTGCGCCGTATCGAGGACGGCCCGACCGATGTGGACGAACACGGCAAGCCCGGTGATCGCTTCGCTAACGTCGAACGGGTGTTTGCCGTCCTCATGGTCTTTACCGCCTGTAGCATGGCCTTCGCCCACGGCTCCAACGATGTCGCCAACGCTGTCGGCCCGCTGGCCGCCATCGTCAGTATCCTCAACACCGGGGCGATCACCGCCAAAAGCCTGATGCCGAGCTGGATTCTACTGCTCGGCGGTATTGGCATCGTGCTCGGACTGGCTACCTATGGGTTTCGGGTCATGGCCACCGTCGGGCGAAAAATCACCGCACTGACGCCGAGTCGCGGGTTTGCCGCCGAGCTGGGCGCCGCGGCCACCGTCGTCAGCGCCTCGGCCACTGGTTTACCTGTTTCCACTACCCACACCCTGGTGGGCGCCGTGCTGGGCGTCGGTTTTGCCCGCGGCATCGCCGCCATCAACCTGCGTGTGGTCGGCAATATCCTTATGTCATGGCTGATTACGCTCCCGGCGGGAGCGGGTCTGTCGATCCTGTTTTTCTTTATTCTGAAGGGGATGTTTGGCGGCTAGGTAGCGGCGCACAAACCCCTGGCCATAAACATCAGGTTGACGACGGTACCGTCGTTGAACAGGGGATGGAACGCATTGCCCTGAGCGGCAAACTTGCCATACAAGGTTACCGGCGCATCATTTCGTTACCGGCGCATCATTTCAATCACTGTAATCACCGGCTCGGCACGCGCCTGGCAAGTGGTAACTACCGCTGGATTCGCCCGGATCGACTGGTATGAACCAGGGGCGAACGCGGCCAACCAGGGCCCATGGGGATTAATAGCGCCCCCCTTCCGCCGTCGGCAAGTGGCCGCGGATACCGGCCAGCTCGGACTCGCTAAACCGGATCTCCAGCGCCGCCAGGTTTTCCCTGAGACGCGACATTTTACGAGTGCCCGGAATCGGGAAAATATCCCCGCCCTGATGCAGCACCCAGGCCAGGGCGATCTGGGCAGGCGTGGCGTCCTTGTCCTTGGCAATACCTTTGATCAGGGCAAGAAAGGCTTTATTTTTCTCCAGGGTATCTTCCTGAAAACGCGGGCTGTGTAGCCGGAAATCCGTCGCTTCGAGAGACTCCCGGCTGGTGATCGCCCCGGTCAGAAAACCGCGGCCCAGGGGACTATAGGCCACGAAAGCGATATTCAGCTCGCGGCAGGTGGCGAGAATATCCTCCTCCACATCCCGGCTCCACATGGAATACTCGGTTTGCAAGGCGGTGATCGTGGCTTCTTGACTCGCCCGCCGAAGGTCCTCGGAAGACGCTTCGCTCAGGCCGATATAACGAATCTTGCCGGCGCCGACCAGGTCGTTCATGGCGCCAACGGTGTCCTCGATCGGCACCTTGGGATCGACCCGGTGGGCGTAATAGAGGTCGATTACCTCCGTATTCAGCCTTTTCAGGCTGGCTTCACAGGCTTCCTTTATATGCTTCGGGCTGCAATCGAGACCGGCAAAACCACCCTTGCCATCGCGGATAAAACCGAACTTGGTGGCCAGCACCACTTTGTCCCATTTGCCGGCAAAGGCCCGGCCGATCAGCTCTTCATTGTGGCCGCTGCCGTACATATCGGCGGTATCGTAAAAATCCACGCCCAGTTCAATGGCGCCATGGAGGGTGGCGATGGACTCCTGCTCGTCGCTCTCGCCGTAGAACTCCGACATACCCATGCAGCCAAGCCCCATACGGTTTACTCTTAGATCACTCGTCCCCAGTTGTGTCTTTGCCACGCCTGAACCCCCGATTAATAATTACGTGTTGAATACGGCTAACAGTTTCAAACATAGCAGAGAGCACCCGCCTCGGCTACACAAGCCACTACCGCATGCTTGCGGTACCATGGCGCTTTGCCCGACGGCACCCTTGTGCTAACGACGACTCAGAATGAAATATAAAGACCTCAGGGATTTCATCAACTTTCTCGAACAGCGCGGCCAGCTCAAACGCATCAGCGTTGAGGTTGACCCCCACCTGGAAATCACCGAAATCTGCGACCGGGTACTAAAAGCCGAAGGCCCGGCCCTGCTGTTTGAAAATCCCAAGGGCTACGACATTCCCGTCCTCGCCAACCTCTTTGGCACCCCGGAGCGCGTCGCCCTGGGCATGGGTCAGGAAAGCACCGAAGCTCTGCGCGAGGTCGGTAAACTGCTGGCTTTTTTGAAAGAACCCGAGCCACCTCGCGGCATCTAGGACCTTTGGGACAAGCGGGAATCCTTCAAGCCCGTGTTAAACATGCCCGTCAATGTGGTGAAAAAAGCCCCCTGCCAGGAAATCGTGCTGGAAGGCGAGCAGGTGGATTTAAGCGCACTGCCCATTCAAACCTGCTGGCCGGAGGACGCCGGCCCCTTGATTACCTGGCCCCTGGTGGTCACCCGCGGGCCGGAAAAAGAACGGCAGAACCTGGGCATCTACCGCATGCAGGTAATCGGTAAAAACCGGGTGATTATGCGCTGGCTGGCCCAGCGCGGAGGCGCCCTGGATTATCGCGAATGGCAACAGGCTCATCCCGGCGAACCTTTCCCGGTCGCGGTTGCCCTGGGCGCCGACCCGGCAACCATTCTCGGTGCGGTTACGCCGGTGCCGGATACCCTGTCGGAATACGCTTTCGCGGGTTTGTTACGCGGCGAAAAAACCGAAGTCACCCGATGTATGGGCAGCGACCTGCAGGTTCCCGCCAGTGCCGAATTTGTCCTCGAAGGGTATATCACTCCCGGCGATGAAGCCGACGAGGGTCCCTTCGGCGATCACACCGGTTACTACAATGAAGTGGAGCGCTTCCCGGTGATGACCATCGAGCGCATCACCCACCGCAA
>JBECKV010000031.1:0-5113 GCA_040235495.1 Porticoccaceae bacterium | reverse complement strand
TTTCCTGGCGCCAATCAGCCAACGTGCCAGGGCGGGTAAAATCAAAATAGCGCCGAGCATGTTAGTGAGAAACAGGAAGGTCAGCAAAATACCCATGTCAGCCTGAAACTGGAGGGACGCAAATATCCACGTGCACACCCCGATTGCGAGTGTCGCGCCGATAAAAATGACCGCCTTGCCGGTCAGGCGCATGGCTTTGTAAAACGCTTCATGCAAGGTGTCACCGGTTTTCAGAAAACCGCTCATGGCGCTGTATATATAGATGGCATAGTCAACACCCACCCCCACACCCAGGGCCATCATCGGCAGGGTATTCACTTTCAGTCCAATATCCAATATCGCCATCATGGCGTTGCATAGAAGCGATACGAATGCCAGGGGAATGACGACGCACAACATGCCGGTGAATGAGCGAAAAGCGAGTAAAGCCAGGGTAATCGTTACGCCATACACCCACATCATCATGGGTACTTCGGCGGCGGCGACGGTCTGGTTGGTTGCGGCTATCACACCGACATTGCCGGAAGCCAGGCGGAGGTGAAATTTTTCCGTCGGCAACGCGGACTCATAGGCTTTGATGCCGGCAATGATTTCATCGATGGTGTTTGCCTTGTGGTCCTTGGTAAAGATATGCACCGGCATGGCCTCGCAGGCGGTATCCATATACTCGGAGGATGTTTGCATGCGGTGCAGGGCGGAGGCCATGTTGTTGCGGTCGCGGGACAATTCGAACCAGCGGGAATTGCCCTCGTTATTGGCGGAGATGACCACCTTCATGTTAGTGGCCAGGGAGTGCACCGAATGCACGCCGGGCAGATTACGGACATACCAGACAAAGTGGTCCATTTCCTTCATCACATCGTAATCGACGCAGGCATTGGTTTCCGACTCGACAATGACCGCCAGCCGGTCGACCCCGATGGCAAATTTGCTGGCAATCTCGCGGCTATCGACATTGTAACGGGCTTCCTCCCTGAGTTCCGGAATGCCGGCATGCAAATCGCCAATTTCCAGTTCCTTGCCCTTGTAATATCCCCAGACGGCCAGTATCAGGACCAGACCCAGAATGGCTAGGGAAGGTTTGGTTTCGGTGGCCCGTGCGATCAAACGCCAGATGCTATCACGGCGGATTTCAGCCGCCAGGTGCTTCTGGCGATAGCCGTCGATATCCTTGATTTTTACGTAGGACAGCATGACCGGCAGCAAGGCCATTTTGGTGAACAGCATGATAAACATGCCGACACTGGCAGTAATCGCGGTTTCTCGAACAATACCAATTTCAATCAGCAGGATGGTGGCGAAACTCACCGAGGTGGTGACCACGGCCAGCGTTCCGGGTATCAACAAGCGCCGGAAGGTTCGTTTAGCGGCTTCCAGGCTGTCGACCCCGTGCGGGTCCCGGGGCGCGGGCACCACAGGCCTGCCCTTGCCGTCGGTGTCGCCGCCATAGAGCACTTCCCCCATCCAGCCACTGATCATTTGCACGCCGTGGCTGACGCCGATGGCGAAAACCAGAAACGGCACCAGGATGCTCATGGGGTCGAGTCCGTAACCCAGAAGAGTCAGGGACCCGAGCAAGCCCACCACCGCGATGACCGAAACAATCAGGGGGAGAATGGACAAGACGACGGATTTTGAATAAAACCATAGCAGAATAGCCGTGATGACAAGAGTGATGCCGAAGAACTTGACCACATCGCTGGCGCCATCGGCGATATCACCGGTGGATTTGGCGAAGCCTATGATGCGCACGTCGATGTTGTCAGTTTCAAACTGGGCTCTGATTTTTTCTTCCAGGTCACGAGCCACTTGTTGATAATCCAGGGGCTCTCTGGTGGACGGATCCATGTCGATGAGTTCCGCCCGCACCAGGGCACCGGAAAAATCATTGGCGATCAAACTGCCCAGCCGCCCTGACTTGATGATATTGTTGCGTACGATAGGCATCCATTCCTCGGTGGGTTTGAACTTCGCCGGTACCACATTGCCGCCGGAAAATCCGTCTTCAACCACCTCAACGTAAACCACATTAGGCGTAAATATCGAGGTCACCGTCGATCTGGCGACACCGGGCAGAAAAAACACTTCGCTGGTAACCGACTTGAGGGTGTTAAAAAACTCGGCGTTAAATATATCGCCTTCTTTTTGGATCAAGGCCACTATGATCTGATTACCACTGCCAAAATCACTCTGGTAGTCGAGCAGTGTCTGTATATATTCGTGTTTGAGCGGCAGCAGTTTTTCATAGCCGGCATCCATGCGCAGCTTCAAACCGTGGTAACCCATGATGCAGGTCAGTACGGCAAATACCACCAAAATCAACAATCTATTGGAAAATAAAAACGTTTCAATTTTATCAATGATTCCGCTACTGCTCATGAAAACTGTCCTGCTCACGAATCAATTATGATTTCACCCCTGGGCGCTCGATTCCGCCCGGCGCGCCAGTGCTTGATAATTAGCTTCGATATTAAGGGTCAAAGGGAAATATCTGCGCACCTCTAGCGCCAAATATGAGTAACTCGTTATTACCCCTGTAGTGGACCGAGAGAATATGGTCAAAGCCATCGTAGGGAATTCCTTCGGCTACAAATCCCCCATTTTGGCGGCGTATCCTCAAAATGGTGCCGGCATCACCGACCGCGATGAATGAGCCGTCGGGCAGCTGGGTAATCGCGTTAATATTGGCAATGGTGCCGGTATTTATTTCGCTCCAGCTCTCGCCACCATCCCGGGAATGAAACATATGTCCCCGCAAGCCGAAAATAAACAATTCATCATTCGCATAAATTTCAGCACTGAAAAACGTGCCTTCGTAGGGCGATTCCAGAATCTCCCAGGTTTCCTCGACGGTATCGCCCGCGGGATTGAAATACAGCAGTGTCCCCAATTCGCCGACAATCAAAAAGCCCTGGCGAAAAGGCTTTATGGCGTATAAATTAGGTTCCGGCTCCAAGCCGCTATCGACGAGCATGTCATACAGGACACCGGTATCAACCGCTGTCCAGGACACTCCCCCATCGCGAGTTTCCAGCAACAGAGAAAACGCGCCGACCGCGTAACCGCGCTTAGCGTCAGTGAATACTAAATCCAGGATCGGTTTCGGTATATCGCCACCAGTCCAGGGATCTGAGTATTGAATTTCCCAGTTGGCGCCGCCATCGGTGGTATGTAGTATCAAAGTGTCATGACCCGCCACCCAACCTTCCTGTTCATCGATGAACTCAACGGTGGTCAGCAAACGTCGTGTGGGAACCTTGCCTTGCTGCCAGTTCTCGCCGTCGCTGGAAAATACAACATTGCCATAAGCCCCGACGGCCACAACCTTATCCCCCACCTGGGTTGAGTGGACCAACAACGCCTTGCTCGCCAGGGGCGACTGGAAAGCCGGGAATTGTTCGTATTCACCCACGCCTTCCTCCGCGCCAGTAACGCTCTGAACCGAAATTCCGCCAACAGCAATCAAAAGCGCCGTCAAGTAACGCCGGCAAAGATTAGCGGGTTTGAATTCGGTCATTACAAACTGCTCCCATGACAAGGCGGCAAAGTTGAGTTACTGTTTTGCCGCCGTAAAAATTAAAATTAATTGGTTACCCTCTAGCGGCTACGTTCCATCCTTTCCTTTCTTTCCTTTAAAGCTTTAAAGAAGGCAGCAGAAGGCACAACGAATGCAGCACAAATAAAGAAGGCAGCACGAAAGAAAACACCCAGGACCCGGTTTCGGCCAATGCACGTTTACAATGCAAGTGAAGAACTCGCCACAGCCGGGCCGGCGTAATACGTCAGTGGTCACTCGGACGCACCCCGAATATGACGCCAGGTGTTTCGGGTTATTACCATCTGCCGCGGGAATCGGCGCCTGTCGATCCCCGCGGATTCATCGTGGCTCTATAACTCCATATCCCAACGAGTTGGTAATTGCCTAACGCACGCCCGCTCTACGAATTGCGCCCGGGGTGTACTCCTTGGGTTGCGGTCGCCAGGTGAAATCGACCGCAGGACCATCGTTATCGATACCGAATACGAGCATACGACCGGCAGTTACGTCGTACTGGGTAATTAGCGCCTCGCCCATGAAACCTACGTCATACCAGTTGACCAGGTGCTGCTCGAACAAGCGCCAGAAGCCACCGCGCATATCGAAATTATCGTGAATGATGGGCACCCAGCTGTCTTCGTCCAGGTAGAAAATACGCTTGCTGTAGACATGGCTGGTATCACTACGAAGGGTTCCGACGATTTTCCAGACCCGGTGTAATTCATAGCGGGCAAGATCCTGATTAAGCCTGCCGGTTTCCGTGATAATGTCATCTACTGGGACATCGCCACTGTTAATTTTGTAAGCGTTATAGGGTATGTAGATTTCCTGGCGCCCCTCCAGCGTCCAGTCATAGCGCTCATTGGGACTCAACCAGCCCCATCGCTGGTCCGTAGTAGCGAGGCCATCTGCACCAGTCGATGGGTAATCGTGGATAATTTGAGGAGCCCGTTTAACGCGGCGTTGCCCGGGGTTGTACAGCCAGGCCTGACGCTGGTTTTCAGTGTAGACCATGGGGTCAACCGCAAGAATCACCTGGCCGGCCGACTTGGCGGGAGACACTACCGTCTGGTTGGCGTGTATGCCTGAACCGACTTCCGTTAACGGCAATTTATCGATGACACCCGGCGGCAAACTATAGGGCCGATACGCTTTGATGGTAATTTTGCCCACCTGAAAGTCACCATTACTCGCTACCGCCGCGGTATTATCCCAATAGTACTGGTAGGGCTGCTGCGGGCGGGTAATCACATTCATCAGCGCTTCGTTGCCGTCCTTGGGAATGGGGAAGGCCCACGAAATTTCCGCGTTCCTGACGCCCACTTCTCCCGAGGCTACCTGGTAGACTTCGGTGCGGGGCGCATTTTCGAGCGCAGCCTTGTACACGTATTCGGGGAATACCGCACTTCTGCGCGTGGGGTAGATATTCATTTTGTAATCGGAGTAGGTCTCGAACATCTTTTGCTGACCCACTGTCAGCTTGTCGGCATACTCCTTGTAGTTCTGCGCCGTGATCGTGAACAGGATTTTGTCATCGGCATAGGGGTCTGGATGGAAGGTGCCCGGCTTGAAATC